>CAMWYX010000018.1 GCA_947178575.1 uncultured Ruminococcus sp.
TTACGAAGACGATACTTGGCTGGCGACGGCCCGGGAAACTATTTCGATGCCGGCACATATTTAAACGGAAGTCTTATTTGTACTTCCGTTTATTTATATTTTTCATTGTTTCTATTCTTTCCATGGGCCATTAGCTCAGTTGGTTAGAGCATCCGGCTCATAACCGGACGGTCCGGGGTTCGAGTCCCTGATGGCCCACTTTTGTCCCGTATACACGGGACTTTTTTATTATACCGGAGGTGATTTTATGTCACGTAAGCTTCTTGGGATTTTATATACTGCTTCGGTTCTGTTATTTTGTACCGCATTGGGCTTGAGTGAATACAAAAAGGAATCCGGACGTCAATATAAAGTTACAGTTATTCCGAATCATTCAGCGGAGACAAGCACTTCGGCTGTTTCTTTATCTGTTACAGATAGTATTATTTCATATGGCGAAAGTTCACCGTATTTCTCATCATCTCCGGTTATTACAAAATCAACGAAATCGTCAAAAACTACGAAATCAACAGAATCCGCAACAGTAATACTTACAACCGCCGTTGAATTGGTGAAAGAATCTGATGAAGAATTTTATGAAGAAATTTATATTGATATAAATAATGCTGATATTGATGAACTTATCCGTCTTGACGGTATAGGGGAGGTTCTTGCATCAAGAATAATTGATTATCGGGAGACAAACGGCAGATTTAATAATATTGAAGAAATAATGAATGTTCAAGGAATCGGCGAGGGTATTTTCAGTTCTATCGCCGATTTTATTTATGTGGAAAATCCGGTGTATGAAAATTCCTTGGAAGAAAATAAGTATGAGGAATATGGCGAAACTCCGGAGAATTTATTATCCGAAGAAATAACATCTGAAGAACCTACAGAACCGCCTCTCACTCTTGAAGATATTGCACCGATTGAACTTAACAGTGCGGATATTGAGCAGTTAATACTTCTTCCGTATGTTGACGAGGAAATCGCACAGAAAATTATTGAACTGAGAGAATCAATACACGGATTCAGTCACCCGTATGAAATAGCGTATATCGATGAGTTATCAGATATTCAGACGGCTGAAATCGTCAAATATGTTTATGTTGAAGATTTCGGAATATGAGTTTTACATACGTTATATATTAAAAAATGACCCTCTGTATTTTACAGCGGGTCATCTTTTTAATGGGTCTTTTTTGATGCGAAAAGCATAATAAGAGGATATATTTCAAGTCTGCCGATAAGCATATCAAAGCAAAGCAGGATTTTTGAAAAACTATCAAGTCCGCTGAAATTTCCCGATGTGCTGAACTGTCCCACACCGAATCCGATATTATTCATACACGTTGTAACAGCTGATATGCTTTCCTCGATACTGCAACTGTCATGTGAGATAAGGATTATAGAAATTGCATAAATTATCATAAATAATATGAAATAATTGCTTGCTCCACGGATAACATCTTTTTCAACCGGTTTTCCGTCAAGTTTTATTGATGCTACAACTCTTGGACTGACGATGTATTTCAGTTCCCTGATACCTGTTTTTACGATTATTATAATACGTGATACTTTCATTCCACCGCCTGTAGAGCCGGCACACGAACCTACAAACATAATCATCAGGAGTATTGTCTGGGAGAACTGAGACCATTGGCTTGTATCGGTGTTGGCGAATCCGGTTGAAGTTATGGTTGAAGCGACCATGTAGAAACTTTTCCATAGAGATTCCCCGAAACTGTTATATATTCCGGTGTTTGCTATTGTGATTACTGCTGTTGCACCGGCAATCACGCACAGATATGTCCGAAGTTCTTCATTTTTGAAAACAGCGGAAAATTTTCTGATTATCAGAAAGTAATACAGATTGAAGTTCACGCCGAAAATAATAACAAATACAGCCGTAACTATTTCTACTGCCATGCTGTTGTAATGTCCTACACTGTCGTTCCACATTGAAAATCCGCCCGTTCCTGCTGATGAAAACGAAAGTATGACGGAATCGTAAAGCGGAATTTTCAGAAGTGCGAGTATAATTATTTCCGAAACCGTAAGAACTATATAAATTCCGTATAATATACGGGCTG
The DNA here is from genome assembly GCA_947178575.1 of uncultured Ruminococcus sp. Classification (GTDB taxonomy): domain Bacteria; phylum Bacillota; class Clostridia; order Oscillospirales; family Ruminococcaceae; genus Ruminococcus. The sequence goes on from CAMWYX010000018.1 coordinate 2,076, forward strand.
AGAAAGTTGATTTTGAAACAAGTCTTCCGACATTCGGACCGGGGCATTCGGCACGCATCATGTGCATAGTTCGCATATCGTTGCTGGACATCATAGCAAGGACGAACATAAGAACTCCCATACCTCCGAGCCAATGAGTAAAAGCTCTCCAGAACATACATGACCGTGACATTTTTTCGACATCTGCAAGAACGGTTGAGCCGGTTGTGGTGAATCCGGAAACAGTTTCAAAAAGTGCATTTATATATCCGTTTATTTCACCCGAAATTACAAAAGGCATTGCTCCGATTGCAGACATTGCTATCCACGACGCCGCAACGCTGACAAATCCTTCCATAGAAAAAACAGCGGTATTTTTCGGCTTTTTAAGAGTGAACAGAAGTGATATTATTATAGTTATTGCTGACGGAATCCCGAAACTGGCAATAACATGATGTTCACCGTAATATATTCCAACGAATATTGGAAGAAGCATACAGACACCGACTATACGCAGTATCTGTCCCATAATATAGACTATAATTCTGTAATTCATAGATTCTGAGGATTACGCTCCGTTCAGTCAAAAATCTGTTTAAGGTCGCCGAAGCCTCTGTTTGTGGTAACTACAACAACGCTGTCGTTTACTTTTAAGAAGTCGTCGCCTTTTGGAATAATGAGTTCATTGCCCCTTACAATGCTTGCGATAAGTATACCGCTTCTGAGTTTAAGTTTTTTGAGTGGTATTCCTACATAGTCTTTGTGTTCACGTACAACAAATTCTATTGCTTCCATTCTGTCGTTTACAAGCCGGTAGAGTGTTGCGACGTTGTTTCCGTCGGAATTTTGTTTTGCACGGACATATTGAAGTATCTGATTAACTGTGATTGATTTTGGAGAAATAATACTGTCAAGGTTGAGAGTTTCCGAAAGCTGCATAAGATTCATTCGGTTTACTTTTGTGACTACTTTTTCGACCCCGTTATTTTTTGCGAGAAGTGAAAGAAGTATATTTTCCTCATCGATTCCGGTGAGTGATACGACTGCATCGGCATCGTAAACACGTTCTTCACGGATAACGTCCTGATTTGTACCGTCTCCGCATACGACAGTAACCTTGCTGAGCCGTTCGCTGAGTTCAAGGCAGCGTTTAGGGTCTATTTCGATTATTTTAACCTTGACGCTCATTTCACGGAGCTGTTGTGCGAGATGATAGCCTACACGTCCTCCGCCGATAAGAACCGCAGATTTTACACGTTTTTCACGGTACGCAGAACTTATGCTCTTGAAGAATCTCACCATATTTCTATGCGAAGCGGTCATGTGGATTTTATCTCCTGCATGAAGAACAAAACTTCCGTTTGGTATTATTACTTCATCTCCACGCTGAACGGCACATATAAGAACATCAAGACGCAGACGGCGTGAAAGTTGTGAAAGTGCAAGGTTTTCGAGAATACTTCCGTTTGTTATACGTATTTCTGCAAGGTCAACACGACCCTTTGCAAACGATTCGATATTAATAGCCTCGGGATATCGCAGAACTTTTGCGATTTCGTTTGCGGAATTGAAATCCGGATTAACCATCATGCTGATACCGAGTTCCTCACGCATGAAAACGAGTTGCTGGTCAAATTCCGGATTACGCACACGGGCTATACAGTGATGAGCGTTCATTTTTTTGGCGATAAGGCATGACAGGATATTGACCTCATCGGAATCCGTAACTGCAATGAACAGCTTGCATTTTCCGACTCCGGCTTCTTCAAGATTTGCGGTCTGAAGGCAGTTTCCAGTGATTCCTTTTATATCATAATCGTTAGTTATTGAATTTATCCGTTGTTCATTCCGGTCGATAACAGTAACATTATGTTCATGGCAGAGGACTTCCGCCAGTGCTCCGCCGACCTTTCCGCCTCCTACAATAATAATATCCATAAATCCCTCCGATAAATTATCTTTATATCAACACATTCCGGACAAATCCGGATTACTATGAGTATATTATAACATATACAAATGCAATAGTCAACAAAAATATTGACTATTGCATTACTGATATATTATGTGTTTGTAAGTCTGTTAATATATCTTGTCTTGAATTTTGAATATATTATTTTCTGTTCGCTGTAGAGTCCACGGTAGCCGGAAAGCATATAGCTTACAGCACAGGCAAGAACATATATTCCTATGCCCTCGCTGCCGAAAAGTTCGATACTCAGCAGTATCGAAGCCACAGGACAATTGGTAACTCCGCAGAAAAGAGCAGTCATTCCGATTGCTGCACCGACCGAACAGTCAATCCCCATAATCGGAGCGATTGCACTTCCGAACGACGAGCCGATAAAGAATACAGGGAAAATTTCTCCGCCTTTGAATCCTGAACCGAGGGTTATAACTGTAAATATAATTTTGATGATAAATGCACCGGCAAAAGGACTTTCCGAAAATGCAGATACTATCATCGAACCGCCTGTTCCGTTGTATTCGTAATTTCCGACTATAAGAGTGAGAATTACAACAGCTGTACCGCCGACTGCTCCCCTAAGTGCATGATTATGTATCTTTTTGAATATTTTTACCGTTATGCCCATAGCCTCACAGAATATTATACTAAGCACAGCACACAATATTCCTAAAAATGCGGTTTTCAGATACAGAGCCGGATTCATGGACGGCATATTGACACTTACTTGTATATGACTGTTCCCGAAAAGTGAGGATATGAAGCTTGCTGTCAGGGAAGCAGTAACGCATGGAACAATTGCCGAATAATAAAATATTCCCACGCTTATTACTTCCATGGAAAATATGGCAGCTGTTACAGGAGTTCCGAAAACTGCCGAAAACATTGCACTCATACAGCACATTGTCATTATTCGCTTGTCATCGTCGTCGAATTTGAGTTTCCGTCCGGCAAATGAACCGAGAGCCGCTCCTATTTGCAAAGATGCACCTTCACGTCCGCTTGAACCTCCGCACAGATGTGTTATCACAGACGATATGAAAATACAGACTGCATGATGTATCCCCATAACCTTATTGTCACGTACAGCCAAAAGCACAAGATTTGTTCCTTTGTCGTGACTGTATTTCAGAATATCATAAATATATGCGATTGTAACTCCGGCAAGCGGAAGCAGAAAAATAAGCCAGTTATTTTTTTCACGTATTGTTTCAGCGGATTCGGAGCAGAAATGAAACAGAACTCCTACAATACTTATGATGATTCCGGCTATAATTCCGGAGGCAAGCCATTTCAGAAATGTCCGGATTTCACGCATTGTATTTCCGTGAAAAAATTCAGTTATACTGTTCATGTTATTCGAGAGTTACGGGGAGTCCGTTTATTTCGATTGTGGGGTCGTCAATATCAATCAGAATACAGCGTCTGCCGTCAACAACGCTGGTGCGTACTTTATCGGAGAAATCGGGCTTGATATTAACGGTTATTCCTGCCGATGAAAGAACTGTTTTCTTTTCCACAAGATTTGATGCTGTAAGAGATGCGTTTCCGCAGAATTTTTCGTATACAGGTTCAGTCATTTCAACACGTTCCTGCGGTATTCCTATATCGGCGAAAATTTTTTTCAGAGCGGAACTGTCAACCGTTACCCTGTCGGTATCGTCTTTGTTTTCTTCGACAACTTCCTGAATTTTTTCGTTTACGGTTTTTATTACCATATAGTCGAGGTCATCGCCGATAACGCTTTTCAGTATTCCCTTAAAACTTGTTTTTTCGCTGTCAGGTGACATGATATACGCACAGCCCATAACGTTTTCAACCAGTGAAATATTAGGCTTTGATGCTGATTTCATATAGCACATGACATGATTTATATCGGAGCTTCTGTTGCTGAAAACAGGGTAAAGGAATCCCTCCGACGGTGTACGGCTGATAATAAGTTCTGTATTGAGTTTTCGGAAAAGCTCGTTTTCTTCATTATCGAATGCGAATCCGTCTTTTGCAGTATCAGCCGGACAGAAAGCAGTAATCAGATAGCGATATACTTCATCTTCTCCGTCTGCGTATTCATCGTTTTTATCTTTACGGCGTATTGTATAGACACAGTACGCTGTAATCACGGCATATGGTCCGTCATGAGAAAAATTTTCTGCGATATGATTCATAAATTTTTCGCAGATTTCATCGTCTTTGAGTTCGGATTGCAGAAGTTTATAGAGGATATCCTGAGGCATATCATCGTCATATGCTTCGTTGGGAAATTCATATTCGCAGAAATTTTTCCCTACGTTTGTATTGAGAACTTTTTTCAGAGTTTCTTCGTACACTTCGTGTTCTTCTGCCGGCATTGTCAGGCATGATGAAGTCTTACAGCAACGGACATTTTTTTCGGTATCTATGAAACCGGTAAGAATCCGTTCCATGATAAAAAATCCGCTTTTATCGGAAAAATTCTTTTTGATTTCGGAAGTTTCTTTTTTGTTCATAATCTGCACCTCATATCAAATAATTTTGCAGATAATATTATAGCACAGAAAATCCGGTTTGTCCAGTATGATTTTTTATTGAATGCGGTTATTTAAGATTATTGACTGTTTCAAATGATTTGCCGAAATCCTTTCCCTTGTAGCACCATAATGCACGTCCGATTCCGTATTTCTCGAAAACAGAATGAATATCACGATACCAGTTTCCGGCGGAAACAGCATCGGCAAGTTCGATTACACCGTATTCTCCGCAGTAGAGCATTACTCCACGGCTTTCGGCAACTTCGATTGCTTCGCTGAAAAGATTTTCAAAATATTCGGCTGAAAATCCGGTTTCCGGAATTGCCTTTTCATTTGCATCAATACTAAAAGTGTGCAATGCGGATTCGGCAATAAAATCGGATTTTGACATAGGATATTTTGTCCGGAAATCCGTCGGCATATCTTTAACCCAGTATGCACCCTGATGTGTGAATATAAGAGGGTCGTAACAGTGAAAATTGTAGATTATATTTTCATCAAACGGCATGGCAATATGTTTTACGGTCATCACACTGTTGTTCATATAGCTGCCTATGAGAATTTTTATTTCCGGAGCATACCGGCGGATTACAGAAACGGTATTTTCTGCAATTTTCATCCATGGCTCGTTATCTGATTCGTTGACAACTTCATTGAGAAGTTCAAACGCAAGACGATTGCTGTATTTTCCGTATCTGACCGCAAATTCCGTCCAGAGTTCGGTAAATCTTGAAATACAAAGTTCACTGCGGAAGAATCCGGATTCGTTTTCGCCCTCGTCAAAGGAAAATCCGAAAGTCTTATGCAGGTCGAGTACCATGTTGAGTCCGTACTTTCCGCACCATTCTATGCAGTTTTCTATGTATCGGAATCCGGATTCAATCAGACTTCCGTCTTTGTTCTGAACGAGATTGTAGTCAATGGGAAGCCGAACGTGGTCAAATTCCGCATCGGCAATGATTTTAATATCGTCCTCCGTGATAAATGATTTGCAGTGTTCTTCCGTGAGTTCCACCTGTGAAAGCCAGCCGGCAAGATTAACACCTTTCTGATAACCGTTCCATTTTTCCATAAATAATAACACCTCATATTTCTGATATTTATTAGATATTTTCCTGTATTTGCTTGTACAGAGCATAGATGAATTATATCACAGTTTATGAAAATTGTATATCAAATTTCTGATAAAAATAAAAAAATTTTTCACATAAGATTGATACACTTTAAGTCAACACGGCATAATAAAAAAATAATCACTGAAAAAATTCCCAAATGTCTGTAAAATATCCAATCAGATTCGGTTATATCTGCATGATATAGCCAAAATCACCAAATAAAAGCAAGTTTTTGGATTTTTTTGAAAATCCCCTTGACAAAATTGATTTTTAGGTTTATAATATTAAAAGTATGCTGTACAAGTTGTATATGTATGCGTAATTTCTGAAAAAGGAGGAAGAATATGCCAACATTTAACCAGCTCGTTCGTAAGGGAAGAAAGGACCTCGAAACTAAGTCCACTGCTCCTGCTCTCCAGAAAGGCTACAACGCCAAGAAGAAAAAGCAGATTAACCAGAGCTCACCCCAGAAGAGAGGCGTATGTACTGCTGTAAGAACCGCTACTCCTAAAAAGCCTAACTCAGCTATGAGAAAAATCGCAAGAGTTAAGCTCACAAACGGCTATGAGGTAACTTCTTATATCCCCGGTATCGGTCATAACCTTCAGGAACACAGCGTCGTTCTCATCAGAGGCGGACGTGTAAAGGACCTTCCCGGTGTGCGTTACCACATCATCAGAGGTGCTCTCGATGCTCAGGGCGTTGCCAACAGACTTCAGGCACGTTCAAAGTACGGCGCAAAGAAACCGAAGCAGAAGTAATTTCTGTATCTCTTTATTATGCAGTTCCGGCAGCTGTCCAAATATGCCGGATTATTTAAAATAGGCTGACTACTATCGCAGGATAATGCGGAGTTTATATAGATTTCTATTCCTCTGCATTGGTCTTGACGTAAATAACCGGTGAAGCAGTGCCGTGTTTTTCGCAGAACGGCAGTAATCGGTTATCACGAGTACCTATGAATTCATTAATTTATATGAAGGAGGGAAGCGAAATGCCAAGAAGAGGTTATAACGCAAGACGTGAATTGTATGAAGATCCGATTTACAATTCAAAGCTTGTTTCACGTCTTATCAGCTACATCATGTTAGACGGTAAGAAGGGCGTTGCGCAGAAAATCGTTTACGGTGCATTCGACATCGTAGCAGAAAAAACAGGTAAAAACGCTCTCGAGGCTTTTGAGGAAGCTATGGAGAATGTAATGCCTGAACTCGAAGTAAGAGCTCGCCGTCTCGGCGGTGCAACTTATCAGGTTCCTTGCGAGGTAAGACCTGAAAGACGTACTACTCTCGGTCTCCGCTGGATTACAAAGTACTCCAGAGAGAGAAACGAAAAAACTATGAAAGAAAGACTTGCAGGCGAAATCCTTGACGCTCTCAACGGTACAGGCGGTGCCTGCAAAAAACGTGACGATACACACAAGATGGCAGAGGCAAACAAGGCGTTTGCTCACTACCGCTGGTAAGTATCATTGTGAGAGGAAGATATTATGGCAAGAGATTGTTCACTTGAAAATACCAGAAATATCGGTATCATGGCTCACATTGATGCCGGTAAGACAACCACTACGGAGCGTATCCTTTTCTATACCGGTGTAAATCATAAAATCGGTGAAACTCATGAGGGTTCTGCTACCATGGACTGGATGGAGCAGGAACAGGAACGTGGTATCACTATCACTTCCGCTGCTACAACCTGCTACTGGGCAGGTCACAGACTCAATATCATCGATACTCCCGGACACGTTGACTTCACTGTTGAAGTTGAACGTTCACTCCGTGTACTCGACGGCTCTGTAACAGTTCTCTGTGCAAAGGGCGGTGTTGAGCCACAGTCTGAAACCGTCTGGAGACAGGCTGATAACTATAAAGTACCCCGTATGGCTTATGTAAATAAGATGGATATTATGGGTGCTGATTTCTATCGTGTCGTTGACATGATGAAAGACAGACTTAAATGTAATGCTGTTCCGATTCAGCTTCCTATCGGTGCTGAAGACGAATTCAAGGGTATCATCGACCTCGTTGAAATGAAAGCTTACATTTATTATGATGACCTCGGAAAAGATATCCGTGTTGAGGATATTCCGGAAGATATGCTCGACAAGGCTCAGCAGTATCACGACGATATGGTTGAACATGTTGCCGAACAGGACGAGGAACTCATGATGAAGTACCTCGACGGCGAGGACCTCACACAGGAAGAAATCAAGAAGTGTATTCGTGCGGCTACTATCGCAAACCATATGGTTCCCGTAACCTGTGGTACTTCTTACAAGAACAAGGGCGTTCAGAAGCTCCTCGATGCTATCATCGACTATATGCCGTCACCGCTCGATGTTCCGCCTATCAAGGGCATAAATCCTGATACTGATGAGGAAGTTGAAAGACCTTCTTCAGACAACGAACCTTTCTCAGCTCTCGCATTCAAGATTGCTACAGACCCGTTTGTTGGTAAACTCGCATTCTTCCGTGTTTACTCCGGTATCGTAAATCAGGGCGATTCCGTTCTCAATGCCACAAAGGATAACCGTGAGCGTTTCGGACGTATCGTTCAGATGCACGCAAATCACAGAAAAGACCTTACAACAGTTTATGCCGGCGACATCGCTGCTGCTGTTGGTCTCAAGAATACAACTACAGGCGACACTCTCTGCGACGAGAAACACCCTGTAATCCTCGAATCTATGGAATTCCCTGAGCCTGTTATCCAGCTCGCTATCGAGCCCAAGACAAAGGCAGGTCAGGAAAAAATGGGTATTGCTCTCGGCAAACTCGCTGAAGAAGACCCGACTTTCAAGACATGGACTGATGAAGAAACAGGTCAGACTATCATCGCCGGTATGGGTGAGCTTCACCTCGATATCATCGTTGATAGACTTCTCCGTGAATTTAAGGTTGAAGCTAATGTCGGTGCTCCGCAGGTTGCTTATAAGGAAACTATCAAGGGCAACGCAGATATCGATTACAAGTACAAGAAACAGTCCGGTGGTTCGGGTCAGTACGGTCATGTTAAAATCCGTGTTGAACCTAACGAATCAGGCAAGGGATATGAGTTTAAAAACGCTGTTGTCGGCGGTTCTATCCCGAAGGAATATATTCCTGCTGTTGATGCCGGTATTCAGGGTGCAATGAAGTCAGGTATACTTGCCGGATACGAAGTTGTTGACGTTAAGGTTGAACTGTACGACGGTTCATACCACGAAGTTGACTCCTCCGAAATGGCATTCAAGATTGCCGGTTCTATTGCATTCAAGGAAGCTCTCAAGCAGGCTGATGCCGTTCTTATGGAACCGGTTATGAAAGTTGCTGTTATCGTTCCTGATGATTATACAGGTACTGTTATCGGCGACCTCAGCTCACGCCGTGGACAGATTCAGGGTCAGGAATCCAGACCGGGTTCTGTTCAGGTTGATGCTCTCGTTCCGCTTTCGGAAATGTTCGGCTATACTTCCGACCTCCGTTCAAATACTCAGGGTCGTGGTCAGTATACTATGGAACCCCACAGCTATCAGGAAGTTCCTAAGAGCATTGCTGAAAAGATTATGGCTTCACGGGCTAAGAACTAAGTTTTTCTGCATTTTTTCGGCAGAATACACTATTATTTATAAATTTCGTGTTTTGTGGAAAAAATTTCCGCAAAACACTTGAAATTTCTAAAATAATCTGTTATAATATATATACAGATTTCTGAATTTTATTATAAGGAGGATTTTTCCAATGGCTAAGGCTAAATTTGAAAGAACCAAACCCCATGTAAACATTGGTACTATCGGACACGTTGACCACGGTAAGACTACTCTTACTGCTGCTATCACAAAGACTCTCGCTATGAAGGGTCAGGCTAAGTATGAGGCTTATGATATGATTGATAAGGCTCCCGAAGAGAGAGAGCGTGGTATCACTATCAATACTGCTCACGTTGAGTATGAGACAGATGCTCGTCACTATGCTCACGTTGACTGCCCTGGTCACGCTGACTACGTTAAGAACATGATTACAGGTGCTGCTCAGATGGACGGCGCTATCCTCGTAGTTGCTGCTTCTGACGGTCCTATGGCTCAGACAAGAGAACACATTCTTCTCGCTCGTCAGGTTGGCGTTCCTGCAATCGTTGTATTCATGAACAAGGCTGACCAGGTTGACGATGAAGAGCTTCTCGAACTCGTTGAGATGGATATCCGTGACCTTCTCTCATCTTATGACTTCCCTGGCGATGATACTCCTATCATCAAGGGTTCTGCTCTCCAGGCTCTTGAAGCTCCGGACGACATCAGCAATCCTGCATATGCTCCTATCCTTGAGCTTATGGAAGCTGTTGACGAATATATCCCGAGCCCTGAAAGAGACGATGCTAAGCCGTTCCTTATGCCTATCGAGGATACTATGACTATCTCCGGCCGTGGTACTGTTGTTACAGGTAGAGTAGAGCGTGGACGTCTTAACGTAAACGAGCAGGTTGAAATCGTTGGTCTTTCCGATGAGAAGAAGACAACTGTTGTTACAGGTCTTGAAATGTTCAGAAAGACTCTTGACTTCTGTGAAGCTGGCGATAACGTTGGTGCACTTCTCCGTGGTATCACAAGAGACCAGGTTGAGCGTGGACAGGTTCTCTGCAAACCCGGCTCAATTCACCCGCACACAAAGTTTGCTGGTCAGGTTTACGTTCTTAAGAAGGAAGAGGGCGGCCGTCATACACCGTTCTTCAACAACTACAGACCGCAGTTCTATTTCAGAACAACTGACGTTACAGGCGTTGTTACACTTCCTGCTGATAAGGAAATGTGTATGCCTGGCGATAACGTAGCTATGAACGTTGAACTTATCACTCCTATCGCTATCGAAGAGGGACTCCGTTTCGCTATCCGTGAGGGTGGTAGAACAGTAGGTTCAGGCGTTGTTACAGCTATCAACGAATAATTAAATCGTCTGACGAATTACTTTAATATAAAATTCCGCTGAGAAATCAGCGGAATTTTTATTTTTCTGTATATTTCAGTTCTTAATGCAAATAATATGGGTGCAAAGGAAAAAATTTGCGGAGGTATTATTTATGAAAGCAACAGGAATCGTAAGACGAATAGATGATTTAGGTCGTGTAGTTATCCCGAAAGAAATACGCCGGACTATGCGTATACGTGAGGGCGACCCACTTGAAATATATACTAACAGCGAGGGAGAAGTAATATTCAAGAAATATTCAGCCATAAGTGAAATGGGTGAGAATGCAGCAAATGTAGCCGAGGTAATGTATAAAATTGCCGGCTGTCCGGTGCTGATTTTTGATAAAGACCATGTTGTGGCTTCGGCTGGTATACCTCGCAGGGAAGTATCCGAACGCCGTGTTTCGGCACAGCTTGAGGGTGTCATGGAAAACAGAGGACAGTATTTCTGTTCCGATGGAAATTCAAATAATTTCTATCCGGCTGAGGGTATCGACCGTACAGCTATTGCAGCTCTGCCTATAATATCTGCCGGTGATGTGTCCGGAGCGGTGGCTTTTATGACGGCAGAAAAGCATTCAGAGGCAAACGATTTACAAAAAAGCCTAATAACAGCGGCATCGCAATTCCTCGCCAAACAGCTTGAATAGGTCGTTGTGATACAATAGGAGAAAAAAGAAAGCCTGCTAATTACAGCAGGCTTTTAAAATAAAAAAACAAAATGTGTAGAACAAAAGAAAGGAGACAACAAAACGAGTGATAAATAATTCGAAGATTATTTAGCACTACCAATATTATACCGTATTTTTGGACTTACGTCAAGTCAATTCCTGAAAAAATTATGAAAAACCGCCGTAATTTGGCACTTTTCACAAGTGATAAAAAGACGTTTTGTATAAATTAAACAAATAATATTCACATTTTGTTTGGAGCGACTAACATAAATTTGTTATTTTTGCCAAAAAATTATTTACAAAGTTCTCAATTTATGATATAATATCAGATAAAGTCATATGTCGTTATGGCGTGTATAACTGAAAAATTTTTTAATGGAGGTCTTACCAATGGCAATCAAAAGAAAAATGAAAACCATGGACGGTAATAACGCCGCTGCCTGGGTGTCATATCCCTTTACTGATGTAGCTGCTATTTACCCGATTACTCCCTCGTCCGTTATGGCTGAGGTTACTGACAGCTGGTCTGCTAAAGATAAGAAAAACCTTTTCGGTCAGCCAGTAACTGTTGCTGAAATGCAGTCAGAAGCAGGTGCTGCCGGTACGGTTCACGGTTCACTTTCCGCAGGCGCACTCACAACCACATACACCGCTTCACAGGGTCTTCTCCTGATGATTCCTAATATGTATAAAATCGCCGGCGAACTTCTTCCCAACATTATCCACGTTTCTGCACGCTGCGTTTCTTCACACGCTCTCAATATCTTCGGCGACCATTCTGATATATATGCCTGCCGTCAGACAGGATATGCTATGCTCTGCTCGGGAAGCGCACAGGAAGTTATGGACCTCGGCGCAGTTGCTCATCTTTCAACTATAAAAGGCAGAGTTCCTTTCCTCCACTTCTTTGACGGTTTCCGTACTTCCCACGAAATTCAGAAAATCGAAACATGGGACGACGAAACTCTCCTCTCGCTTCTCGATAAGGAGGCAGCTCAGAGATTCAGAGACGGTGCACTTCACCCTGAAAAACCTGTTCTCCGTGGTTCTGCACAGAATCCTGACATCTTCTTCCAGGCTCGTGAGGCGTGCAACAAGTATTATGATGCTCTCCCTGCTATCGTAGAGGACTACATGAACAAAATAAATGAGCTTATCGGAACAGATTACAAGCTCTTTAATTATTACGGTGCTTCCGATGCCGAACATATCATCGTTGCTATGGGTTCGGTAAACGAAACTATCGAGGAAACTATCGACTATCTCAACGCTCAGGGCGGTAAATACGGTCTCGTAAAAGTAAGACTCTACAGACCTTTTGTTGCTGAAAAACTCGTTGAAGTTATCCCTGACAGCGTAAAGAGAATTTCTGTTCTTGACAGAACAAAAGAACCCGGCTCACTCGGCGAACCGCTCTATCTTGATGTAGTTGCTGCACTCAAGGGTACAAAATTCAATGATATTCCTGTATTTACAGGAAGATATGGTCTCGGCTCAAAAGATACTGTTCCGGCTCAGATTGTTGCGGTATTCAGGAACTCAACAAAGCAGAGATTTACAATCGGTATTGAAGACGATGTTACAAATCTTTCACTTCCGCTTGAAGCAAATCCGGATTCAGCTCCTGCCGGAACAACTGCCTGCAAGTTCTGGGGTCTCGGTTCGGACGGTACTGTAGGCGCAAACAAAAATTCAATCAAGATTATCGGCGACCATACAGACCTCTATGCACAGGCTTACTTTGCATACGATTCAAAGAAATCGGGCGGTGTAACCATTTCTCATCTCCGTTTCGGAAAAACTCCTATCAAATCGACTTATTTAATCAATAAGGCTGATTTTGTTGCCTGCCATAATCAGAGTTATATTGATAAATATGATATGGTTTCCGACATCAAGCCAGGCGGTACTTTCCTGCTCAATACTATCTGGGATATGGACGGTCTCAATGCTAATCTCCCCGGACAGGTAAAAAGATATATCGCTGAAAACAATATCAATTTCTATACAATCAACGGCGTAAAGCTCGGAGAAGAAACCGGAATGGGTACAAGAATCAACACGATTCTTCAGTCTGCATTCTTCAAGCTTGCCGACATTATTCCTTTTGAAGATGCTGTGAAGTACATGAAATCCGCTGCCGAAGCATCATACAGCAAGAAAGGTCAGGACGTTGTTGAAAAGAACTGGAATGCTATCGATGCCGGTCATCAGAATATCGTGAAGATTGATGTTCCCGAATCATGGAAAACTGCTCCAGATACTAAGATGGGCATGGCTGCCGTTTCATGCGAAAACAAGGTTCTTCAGGATTATGTAAACAATATACAGATTCCTTGCAACGCTCAGAAAGGCGATTCTCTCCCTGTTTCCACATTTGTGGATATGGCAGACGGCACATTCCCGCAGGGTTCTGCTGCATTTGAAAAGCGTGGTATTGCTGTTAAAGTTCCGGCTTGGATTCCCGAAAACTGTATTCAGTGCAACCAGTGTGCTTATGTGTGTCCGCACGCTGTAATCCGTCCCGTAGCTATGACTCCTGCCGAAGTTGAAGCTTCTCCTGCCGGAATCAAGACTCTTGATTTCAAGCCTGCACTCGGCGACCTTAAATTCACAATGACAGTTTCAACTCTTGACTGTACAGGCTGCGGAGTTTGTGCAAATGTTTGTCCGGCAAAGAACAAGGCACTTGTTATGGAGCCTATTGCTTCACAGATGGAACAGCAGGAAGTATTCAACTATGGTGTTACTATCGACGAAAAGCCGGAAGTTGCCGCCAAGTTCAAGGCTGATACGGTCAAGGGTTCACAGTTCAGACAGCCTCTCCTTGAGTTCTCAGGTGCTTGTGCAGGCTGTGGTGAAACTCCTTACGCTAAACTTGTTACACAGCTTTTCGGCGACAGAATGATGATTGCAAACGCTACAGGCTGTTCGTCAATCTGGGGCGGTTCAGCTCCCTCAACTCCTTACACCGTGAACAAGCAGGGAAGAGGTCCGGCTTGGAGTAACTCACTTTTTGAGGACAATGCCGAATTTGGTTATGGTATGTATCTCGCTCAGGAAACGCTCCGCAAGAGAGTTACAGACAAGGTTCTTGCCCTTAAGGAAAAGGCTGAAAAGCCGGAAGTTCAGGCTGCTATCAGTGAGTATCTTGAAACATATAACGACGGTGCTGCAAATGCCGTTGCCACAGATAAGCTTGTTTCTGCTCTCGAAGCCTGCGGTTGTGATTCTGCAAAGGCTATTCTTGCCGAAAAACTCTATCTTTCCAAAAAATCACAGTGGATATTCGGCGGTGACGGCTGGGCTTACGATATAGGATTCGGCGGTCTTGACCATGTTATCGCATCGGGCAAGAATGTAAATATTCTCGTATTCGATACGGAAGTTTATTCAAATACAGGCGGACAGGCATCAAAATCCACGCCGACCGGTGCTATTGCACAGTTCGCCGCTGCCGGTAAGGTTATGAAGAAGAAAGACCTTGCAGGTATCGCAATGAGTTACGGATATGTTTATGTTGCACACGTTGCAATGGGTGCAAATATGAACCAGTGTATCAAGGCAATTGCCGAGGCTGAGGCTTATGACGGTCCGTCTATCATAATTGCATATGCTCCTTGTATCAACCACGGTATCAAGACCGGTATGGCTACAGCTCAGGCTGAGGAAAAGAAAGCTGTCGAAGCCGGATACTGGCATCTTTACAGATATAATCCGACACTCAAGGAACAGGGCAAAAATCCGTTTATTCTTGATTCAAAAGCTCCCAACACCGACGAATACAAAAACTTCCTCATGGGTGAAGTACGTTACAATTCACTTGCACGTTCAAATCCGGAGCGTGCCGAAAAGCTCTTTGATACTGCTGTTGCAAACGCTAAGGACAGATACGACTATCTGACAAGACTTACAAAACTTTACGGAATGGACTGATTTATCGGTAACTGCCGGAATCACGTGAGTGATTGATAAATAATAAAAATCCCACGTACAATCGGGTACGTGGGATTTTTGAATATGGTGATAATTATGATTATGATTTCGATAGCCGACATTCCGAGAAAAAAACAGCACGAACACGCACACAGTCTGCTGAGGGAATGTCTTAAACCTTTTGATATAGATTATTCCGGTGATATTAAAATATCAAAAAACGAGTACGGCAAGCCGTCGCTTACGGAATACGAGCGTGTAAAATATAATATTTCCCACGCCGAAGGAATATGTGCGTGTATTGTTTCGGAAAAGGAATGCGGTATCGACTGCGAAGCCGTCCGCCCGTACCGTCCGAATGTGATGAAACGGGCTTTTTCGGAATCCGAAATCAATATGATTGAAAAAGCCCGTGAAGATGAACGGAATCTGCTTTTTTTCCGTCTGTGGACACTGAAAGAGGCATATATAAAAGCAATCGGCATAGGATTGTCATACCCTCTTAAAAATGCCGTTTTTGATTTCTCCGGCAATGAAATAATAACCGGAATACCGGACTACGATTTCCGGCAGTATATTTTAAAAGGCGGAAAATACGTTGTATCGGTTGCGTTACATAAGTTCGCAGATGAGATTTGAAAACTCAACAGGGTTATCAATCGGCATTCCTTCGATAAGAAGTGCCTGAGTATACAGAAGCTTTGCGTATTTTTCGAGTTTTTCGCTGTTATCGGAAGCTGATTTCAGTTTGCCGAAAATTTCATGTTCCGGATTGATTTCAAGAACACGCTGAGCCTTTACCTGATTGTCATTTCCGGGCATTGTGTTCAGAACCTTTTCCATTTCAAGGGAAATTTCACCTTCGCTTGAAAGGCATACAGGGTGTGATTTAAGACGCTGTGACAGTATAACCTTGTTTACTTTTCCGCTAAGTGAATCTGCCATAACTTTGAGCATACCGGCATTTTCTTCTTCCTTAGCCTTTATTTCTTCCTGTTTTTCGGTGTTTTCGATTCCCAAGTCATCGGCGGAAACACTTCTGAACTCTTTTTCCTTGTACTTCATGAGCATTTTTATAGCAAATTCATCAACGTTGTCAGTCAGATAAAGAATTTCAAATCCCTTATCCTTGACAAGTTCTGTCTGCGGAAGCTGTTCAATCCGTGCAATGCTTTCACCGGAAGCATAATAAATATACTTCTGTTCTTCGGGCATTGCTGTGACGTATTCGTCAAGAGTAACAAGCTTTCCCTGTGACGACGTAAAGAGAAGTAAATCCTGAAGCTTGTCCTTGTTCATTCCGTATCCGCTGTATACTCCGAATTTCAGCTGTAATCCGAATGCTTTCCAGAACTCCTCATATTTTTCACGTTCATTTCTGAGCATTTTTTTGAGTTCGTTGCTGATTGTTTTTTCAATGCTCTTTGCGATATTTTTCAACTGACGGTCATGCTGAAGCATTTCACGGGAAATGTTGAGCGATAAGTCTTCACTGTCAACAAGACCCCTTACAAATCCGAAATAGTCCGGAAGCAGGTCACCGCATTTGTCCATAATAAGCACGCCGTTTGAATAAAGCTGTAAGCCCTTTTCAAATTCCTTTGAATAGAAATCAAAAGGAGCTTTTGACGGAATATAGAGAAGTGCGTTATAACTCGGAACACCCTCATTTACAACGTGCGAATATTTAAGCGGTTCGTTGTAGTCGTAGAATTTTTCTGTGTAGAAGTGTTTGTAATCATCTTCCTTGAGTTCTGATTTGCTTTTTTTCCAGAGCGGAACCATGCTGTTAAGGGTTTCGATTTCAATGTACTCTTCATATTCCGGAGTTTTTCCGGCTTCTTTATCCTCGTCCGACATTTCAACGGGACGGCTGTGAGTTACCTCCATTTTTATGGGGAATCTGATATAATCGCTGTACTTGCTTACAAGATTTTTTATTCTGTAGGTATCGAGAAATTCGCTGTAATTTTCGTCATCGGTATCGTCAAGGAGTTCGAGGATAATTTCTGTGCCGGTTGATTTCTTTTCGTCCTCTGTTACGGTGTAGCCGTCGATTCCCTCGGATTCCCAGCGGTAAGCGGTATCAGAACCATAAGCTTTCGTAATAACAGTTACTTTTTTTGCGACCA
This sequence comes from uncultured Ruminococcus sp., assembly GCA_947178575.1. Taxonomy (GTDB): domain Bacteria; phylum Bacillota; class Clostridia; order Oscillospirales; family Ruminococcaceae; genus Ruminococcus. The sequence continues at coordinate 19,327 of CAMWYX010000018.1, forward strand.
TGAAAGCCGAATAGAATCCGACACCGAACTGTCCTATTATCTGATTGTCTTCGGCGAGTTTGTTTTCTGTCTTGAATTTAAGTGAACCACTGCTGGCGATAGTTCCGAGGTTATTTTCGAGTTCCTCGGCGGTCATTCCTATGCCGTTGTCGGTGATTTTAAGTGTACGGCTATCCTTATCGGCAGTAATCCAGACAGCGAAATCATCTTTTGACAGACCGACTTTATCATCTGTGAGTGATTTGAAATAGAGTTTGTCAATAGCATCGCTGGCGTTTGATATAAGTTCACGCAGGAATATTTCCTTATGTGTATAGATTGAATTAATCATCATATCGAGGAGTCGTTTGGACTCAGCTTTGAACTGTTTTGTTTCCATAATAAACATCTCCATAAAAATATATTAGCACTCTCACTTGCCGAGTGCTAATATATAGTATAGACCATTTTTTCTGCAATGTCAATAACGGCGGAAAATGTTTACAATTTGTTAATATTTAATCAGCGGATTCCGGAATAATTCACAGGAAATAACAGGAATTTTTGTGCATACTTCCGAAAAATAAAATTCAATGCATCAATTTTATAATTCTCCGACACGTTATTATTGAATCGATTCAGCCGGTTATTTTATTTCCGTAACCGGTTCAAGGAAGTGAATAATATTATGGATAATTTTTCCGAAGATGTAAAACTTGCACGCAACGGCGATACTTCGGCATTTGCACGCCTTTACGCTATTGTATATAAAGATTTATATCACATTGCACTGTACAGTCTGCGGAGTTCCCACGATGCCTGTGATGTGGTAAGTGATACGGTTCTTGATGCTTTCTGTTCTGTCGGAAGTCTTAAGAACGAAAAGGCATTCAGGAGCTGGATAATGAAAATACTTTCCGCAAAAATAAAGCGGAAACAGCGTGAATATTTTGCCGATACCGTGGAGATTACCGAGGACGTTGAGCCGGCAGTTGATACGCTGTGCGAGGATTCTGAACTTAAAAACGCAATGGAATCCCTTGACCCCCAGTCACGGCTTATATTGTCGATGTCGGTGCTTGAGGGATATACAAGCGGTGAGATAGCCGAAATATGCGGTATAAAATCAAGCACAGTGCGTTCAAGATTATCACGGATAAAAAAACAGCTCAGACTTGAATTAGGAGGAGACATTTTATGAAAAACAATGACGAAAGAGTAAAAAAGATACTTGATTCCGAAAGTGTTCCGGACGAGATTTCGCCGGAAAACATAAAAAATATGCTTGATGAAAAATCCGGCGGATTATCAATGAAAGATAATTCCGCAGACAATCCGGAATGTGAATTGTCAATGCGGAAAATCACGAAAATTTCGGTTTTCGGACGTATTGCCGCCGCTGTTGCCGCATTTGCGGTAATCACGGGGACTACATTGGGAACGGTTAATCTTGTACGCAGAAACGGAGACAATACAAAAACAGAATATAATAATAATTCCAGTGAATATTCAGCAGTTCCGGATTCCGGTAAAAGCGAAGATGATAAAAACAAAAATTCCGGAAATTCCCAAAAATCCGAAGATACTACCGAGGAAAAACACATCAAACCGGAGCAGGCGGCAGCTCCGTATATGAACGGTGCGGAAAGCTATGAACAGGTTTACAATATGATTCAGGAAGCACACCGTAAATCACTTTCAAAAAGAAATGCACTTCAGAGTGTGATAACCGAAAATGCCGATGATTACGTTACTGCTGACGGTGCTGTTCCTGCCGATATTGCGGACGGTTATGATGCAGGCGGTGCGGTAGCTTTCAACGGTGTGGACGAACTGAAAACAGAAACAATGATTGAAAATTCTGCCATTCAGGAATCGGTATCGGCAGGGGGAGCAGATGATTTTTCCGAAACGTATAATCAGGAGGACGGAGTTCTTGAAGCCGATATTGTCAAGACCGACGGAAAACGCATTTATTATCTGTACAATGACTACAGCAAGGAAATGTATTTTGACAGTTATATGGATTCTGTTGCAAAAATGAACATCGCCGAAGTTGACGGCGGAGAGTTTGCGGAATCATACAGCATTGATATTTCACCGGAATACATCATTGACGGAGATGACTGGAACACCGAAATATATGTCAATGAAATGTATCTGTATAACGATATGGTTATTGTTATCGGTCAGGCAAATGCGTGGAGAAATATTCCCGACGAATCCGAACAGCCTTTACAGAACGGTGCAGATGTTTATCGTGTGGCGAATTACCGGTATGAGCAGGAAAATCAATGTTTTGTCTCTGTGTATACATCGGAAAACGAACCACAGCTTATAGGAACATACTGGCAGGACGGATTTTTCAGCGATGTCCGGATTGCTCCCGACGGATATATGTATCTTGTAAGCACGTATAATGTGTATGATTTTTCTGCAATTGATGATTCCGGAGAGCCGGAAAAATATATTCCGGAATGCGGAACTGATAATTTTGAATGTATTCAGCCATGTGATATACTTCTGCCGGAAGATGAACTTGACAACGGCAGTGTTTTGAGTTATACTGTAATAGGAAGCGTTAATCTGAATGTTTCCGGCGAATTTTCAAACACCGATACAAAGGCACTTGCAGGATATTCAGGGGATTTATATTGTTCTGCCGATAATATCTATACTGCATCGGGCTGGGATTCCACCGATATTACACGTATAGCCATAGGCGAAGGAAATATCGAGCCTGTGGCAAGCGGTACAGTTGAAGGGTTCGTGCGTGACCAGTTTTCCATGAGCGAATACAACGGATATTTCCGTGTTGCAACAACTGTTGATACTTGGGTTGACAACGGCAATTTCCTGACGGATATTCTTTCAATCAATACCGAATCAACGCATATTTCCGATAACCGTGTTTACATTCTTGATATGGATATGAACGTCGTCGGAAGCGTCGGCGGATTCGGCGAGAACGAAACAATAAAATCCGTGAATTTCGACGGCGATATGGGATATGTCGTAACTTATGAGCAGACAGACCCTCTTTTTGCGATAGACCTTTCAAATCCGACCGACCCATTTATTACAGATGAATTTAAAATTCTCGGCTACAGCACGTATATGCAGAAATGGGCGGACGGTCAGCTGTTAGGATTCGGAGCAGATGCAGACGAGGACGGCATACAGACCGGAATCAAAATTGTTATGTTTGATAATTCCGACCCTTACGACCTGAAAGAAATCGGATTGTATTCGGTTAATCGTGAACATTATGAACAGTATGTCAGCTCCGAGGGAATATGGGACAGAAAAGCTCTGCTGATAGCTCCGGAAAAAAATCTCATCGGCGTTCCCGTTGAGATAAGCGACTGGAGCGACAGCGAAAACTATCAGGATAAATGCAGTTATATGTTTTTCAGCTATGAAGACGGTGAATTTATATTCTGTGGTGAAATTGAATCGGATTCCTCGGAAGAATACGAAAACAGGTTCAACCGTGCTGTATATATCGGCGATTATGTGTATGTTCTTTCGTCGCATAGATTTGTATCGGCAGATATTGAAACGCTTTCCATAAAATCAGAAACTGAATTTTAAAATTTTGGAGATGATAATTTGAGAAAATTTATCTGTGCATTATCAACGTGTCTGCTTTCGCTTACAGTTCTTTCCGGTTGCGGAAATGAACCTGCTCCAGCTCCTATCATCGGCGATGATGAGGGCGGAATTGTATACAGGGAAACAGAAACAGTAACTACACTTCCGAAAGTAAGGACGGGACAGAAAAGCAGTTCAGATGTATCTGATTCCGACGAGACAACAACAACGGCAGTAAAAGAAAATCAGTCCGACAGTACGGAAGAAAATAAAACTTCCGGAAATGGTTCTGAAAATACTTCTGCCGGAAACAGTAATTCTGATAATAAATCCAATAGTTCTGCGGAAAACAATTCCGGAAATAATTCTGATAATTCACAGAATAATTCTTCCGGAAGCGATTCTGACAAAGCAGTTCAGACAAATGCCGGAAACTCCGGAAGTTCTGCGGTTACAGATACCAGACCGCCGGCAACTCAGAACGCACCTGAGGAATTGTATTATCTTGAGGGAATAGTCTATGAAGTAGGAGATAAAAGTATTCTGCTTGACGAATCAGACCTGAATCTTGTAAATGTAGGCTTTGACGATAAAATTAAAGATGTCAGAGTCGGCGACCGTGTTCTTGTTACTTATGACGGATGTATTTCAGAAAGTTATCCGTCACAGGCAACCGGATATTCAATTGAAGTCACGGAAAAGGCAGATACCGGATATACACTCCAGAAATTTGTATGCGATAATCTGGAATACAATCTCAAATTTTCTCTTCTTGTTCCGGACGGCTGGACTTCAAAAATTATCGAATATCCTACAGAGGGCGATTTCACCGACTGGGGAGTAAGATTCACACCCGAAAGCGGAACTGGCGGAATCGATGTAAGCTGGCACAGTGCATTTGCCATAAGAGAACCATTCGATACAAGACCTGTCACAGTGAATAATTTTGAAGCTTATAAATACACAAGGGAAGGTTATTTGCGTTTCTATGTCTATGACAATAATTATATCGCTTCCAATAATTTCTACGGAACTGAACAGTATGACGAATATATCGACACTGTTGAATTTATTATAAGCACAATTGACTTTGAATGTATGTAAAAAAGCTCTCCGGATTTTTTTCCGGAGAGTCGTTTGTGATATGTTTACTTTTTATTTTTTTCGGCTTTTGCTGTTACTTTCGCATTTTTTTCGGTTACGATGCCGTTTTCAAAGAAGATATGTACTCCGGCGGCAGCTGCTGCACCGACAAGCGGACCTGCAATAAATACCCATATGCATGAAATCGGGTCGGAATTTCCGTTGATAGCTGCCATTATGGCAGGACCTATGCTTCTTGCAGGATTTACGGAAGTTCCGGTAAGACCTATTCCGAGGATATGTACAAGAACAAGCGTGAAGCCGATAACAATTCCGCCGAATGAGCCGTGACTGAATTTTTTTGATGTTACTCCGAGAATCGTGAGAACAAATACGAATGTCAGGAAAAATTCAACCATAAGACCGGCAAGTGCATTTCCGCCTACTCCGCCGAGACCGTTTGAACCGAATCCGCCTGTCATATCGGTAACGTTTCCGAGACTGAATATCGCTGCGAGTAATCCCGAACCGGCAAAAGCACCGAGACACTGTGAAATGATATAGCCGAAGAAATCGGTAAGACTCATTCCTCCTGTGATAAGCACTCCAAGCGATACCGCCGGATTGATGTGACAGCCTGAAATATTGCCGACACAATACGCCATTCCGACGATAACAAGACCGAAAGCGAGGGCTGTAAGAATATATCCGCCTCCCTGAACAGCGTCACAGCCCACAAGCATTGCAGTTCCACAGCCGAGAACGACAAGTACCATAGTACCTATAAACTCGGCAACATACTTTTTGAAAGAATTCATGTATACTCCTCCGTTTAATATATTTTCGGGAAATATTCCCAACATGATTTTACCACATATCAGACGGTGATGTCAAGAATATTTATCAATTCCGGTGATTTGACAAAATTCGGTATATATTTGTTGTGCATAGTGACGGGAAAATTATTTTCACTTTCAGGAATATGTGATAAGATTTGGCGTATTGACAAACGCAGAAAAATGATATATAATTGAAATATATTCAGCATGAGACGAGTATCAGAGTTGAGATAGGTTCTGATTCTTTTCAGGCTCTGAAAAACAATCGATTAAAATAATTTATTTAATGGAGGACGTAATATGAAAAAATTTATTTCCGCTGTTGCATCTACAGCAGTTCTCGCATCTGTGATAAATTTACCGGCAATATATGCTGAAAGCTACGGAAACGGCACAAAGATTACTGTACTCGGCGATGGTGTTTCTTTAGGTTCGGGTCTTTCAGCCGGAGAATACGATTATGGTACTCTTGTTGCGAGTTATCTCAAGGGTTCTGTTGAAAACTATGCGGTAAAGGGTTCAAGAGCACATAACGTACTTGAACAGATTCAGAATTTCAGCGACAAACAGAAAGCTCAGATAGCTGATTCCGATGTTGTTGTTATTGCTGTTGGTTCTCATGATATGACTGAATATGTATGTGACTATATGCTTAATATGTTCGCATCTATAAATTGCCTTAAGGATTGGTATGATGTAAATGACATTCCGGAGAAACCGTCATTTTCTGATATAAATCTGATGACCGACCGGAACAAGCTGAGTACATACATTGAAAATCCGCTCAATGCGGTAAATATAACTACCAATCTGCAGGTAATGCGTCTCAATCTGACTGCTACAACAAAGACACAGAATTATTCAAAATATAAACGTATATTTGAACTTGAGACCATGCCGGCTATAAAATCAATAGCCGAGGAACTTAAAGCTATAAATCCAGATGTGCGGATTATCTTTCAGGATATTTATAACCCCCTCGAATTTGAACCTTCTTATTTTAATGAAAATTTTACAGGAGGCTATAAAAGTGTAATGGTATCGCTGAGAACCAATTTCAAGCTGATTACCCAGAGTTTTTCGGAACAGCTTAAAGCGATTGACGGAATTGAAGTCGCCGATGTCCGTGATGATTTCATGTCATACGAGATGGACGATTATTTCAATGAATATTATTACAGCTGGTATTTCACGAATATACAGTCCGGAGGCGGTGCGTTAAAGGATATTTACCCGAATCAGGCAGGCAACGTCGCTATTGCCACTGCGGTTCTTAATACCATAGGCGAAATACACGATGAGGGAAGTCTGCTCGAACGTACATTCATGAGACTTCCTGATATGGAAAGCTATCCGGCATATGCACTCGAAAAATATAACCGTATTGCAGGGGAATATATTTCCTACCCTATGGGTGATGTTGATGACAACCTGAAAGTTGATGCCTCAGATGCTACAATGATACTTGTTGAATATGGTCTGTTATCTACCGGCAAGGATTCGATGTTCTCGGAAGAACAGCGTAATGCAGGCGATATTGACGGCGACGGAAAAGTGGATTCCACTGACGCTTCAAAAGTGCTTGAATATTATGCATATCTTTCAACCGGAGGTCAGCTGACCAGAATGAAAGACTGGCTTGAACAGAGATAATTTACAGAATACAAAAAGCTCCGTGGAATTTTTCCGCAGAGCTTTTTTATATCTTCATCTTGAAAAAAAGTAATATATAATTCCGTAAATAAATGCCGCTCCACAGCCATATAATATTACAGGTCCTGCTATATTGAATATTTTTGTTCCGACGCCGAGAACAAGACCTTCTGACTGTGCCTCTATTGCCGATGAGCTTACTGCATTTGAAAATCCTGTAATCGGTACAAGAGTACCTGCTCCGGCGTGACTGGCGAGTTTCTGATACAAGCCCAGTCCCGTGAACAATGCACTGAGAGAAACAAGAATCACCGATGTCCATAACGATGAATCTTCCTGCGAAAATCCCATATTTTCAAAAGCGTTGCGTATAAGCTGACCTATAGTGCAGATAGCTCCTCCTACCAGAAATGCATATGCGGTATTGACGACCACATTTGATTTCGGTGCAGCTTTCTGAGCCATTTCGCTGTATGCCTGCGGTGTAATATTCATGTTAAAAATTCCTCCGAAAAAATCAAACTTTTCAAATCTTTATGTTATTATGCGAAAAAATTCCGGAAATATTCATGTATAAATTTTTTTTGTTTCTGTTGACTTATACAAAGAAATAGGGTAAAATAGTAGTGTAATAAATATAATACAAATCAACTGGAGAAAAAATTGAGTATCAGGAAAATTATTTTTACAACAGCCGGCACATTGATGACGGCAACAGCTGTCTGTGCTTCGGCTGTGTTTGCGACTGCTCAGCCGAGCAGACTTAAATATCCCGTTTTCGGCGTTGATGTTTCAAATTATCAGGGAGTTATCGACTGGGAACGCATTGAGGAGCAGGGTGTGAAATTCGCCTTTATAAAAGCTACCGAGGGAAGCGGTCATACCGATGAATCAGTAAGGCGGAATCTCAGCGATATTGCAGATACAAGTATACGCAAATCATGCTATCACTTTTTCAGCTTTGACAGTTCGGGCGAAACTCAGGCGGAAAATTTTATCAATTCGGTGGGAATAGATGAAATAGATATGCCTCCTGTGGTGGATATTGAATATTACGGCGATAAAGCATCGGATAAACCGAGCCGTGAGGAAGCAGAGAAAATACTTACTCCGCTTCTGGAACTTCTTGAGGAACATTACGGAGTAAAGCCGATTATATATACCACTCTTCCGGTATATTACCGTTATGTCAGTGAAAATTATAGTGACTATCCGCTCTGGATACGATGTACTCAGTTTGCACCTGATATACTTGACTGGAAATTCTGGCAGTACAGCGACTGCGGAAAGCTTGAAGGATACTACGGTGAGGAAGAATGTATCGACTACAACGTTTTCTGCGGAACTTTAGAGGAATTTGAGGAATTTTATGATATTTAGGCTTAAAGCACCTGTAAAGGATTATATATGGGGCGGTACAAGGTTACGTGACGAATACGGGAAAAAATCCGGTTGCGAAAGAATCGCCGAAAGCTGGGAACTAAGCTGTCATAATGACGGACTGAGTATAATAGAAACACTTGATATTCCGCTTGTGGAATATCTTGCAGAGCACCCTGAAGCTATGGGCGAAAACTGCCGAAAATTTAATGATTTCCCTATATTAATCAAATTGATTGACGCAAGGGATAATCTTTCGGTACAGGTTCACCCGGATGAAAAGTATGCACTTGAACACGAGGGCGAACACGGTAAAACAGAAATGTGGTACGTCATCGACTGCGAGCCGGATTCATCTATTATTTATGGATTAAGGGAAAAAATCAGCAGGAAAGATTTACGGTCAGCGATTGAAAATAATACGCTCATGGACAAGGTTAATATTGTACCGGTTCATAAGGGCGATGTTTTCATGATTCGTGCCGGAACACTCCACGCAATCGGCAAGGGCTGTCTGATTGCGGAAATCCAGCAGAGTTCAAACGTTACCTACAGAGTATACGATTACGGCAGACCCCGTGAACTTCATATAGACAAGGCTCTTGATGTTGCAAATCGTATTCCGGCGACTTTTTCCGGACATAACTCCGGAAAAAGACTTCTCGCAAGATGTAAGTATTTCAGAGTATACAGAGAAATAATATTTGATACAAGCAGATGGCACGACAGCAAAAAGTCGTTTACTCATGTTTTGATACTCGACGGCGAGGGAAAAATATGGTCTCACTATGATGAATATTTCAATGATAACATGGATTTCAAAAAAGGCGACAGCTTTTTTATTACAGCAGGTTCACGATGGCAGATAACAGGCGATTGCAGTATTATCTATACTATGGTATAGTTTTTAAGCAAAATAAATCCGGTACTTGACAATACCGGATTTATCTGATATAATGTATAATATATATATAAATTATTTATAAACGGAGGATTTTTTTATGAAATACTATGTAGGAATCGATTTGGGCGGTACTAATATTGTTGCAGGTGTGGTTGATGAGGAATATAACATCATCGCAAAGGCAAGTACAAAAACAAACTGCCCCCGTCCGGAAAAGGAAATCGCAGACGATATGGCGAAAATGGCTTTGCAGGCTGTCGAAAATGCAAATCTTACAATTGATGACATCGAGTGGATTGGTGTAGGTACTCCCGGAATCGCAAACAGTGCAACCGGAATAATCGAATTTGCCGGAAATCTCGGATTCAACAACACACCTATGGTCAAGTATATTCAGGAAACAATTGACAAGCCCGTATTTATCGAGAACGATGCAAACGCCGCCGCTTACGGCGAGTACATAGCCGGTTCTGCAAAGGGTGCAAAGAATGCGGTGTGTATCACTCTCGGAACAGGTGTGGGAGCAGGCGTTGTTGTTGACGGAAAAATCTATGCCGGCTCGAATTTCGCAGGTGCGGAAATCGGACATACTGTAATCGAGGTTGACGGTGCACAGTGTTCGTGCGGACGTAAGGGCTGTTTTGAGGCTTATTCCTCCGCAACCGGTCTTATCCGCATGACGAAAGAAGCAATCGAGGAACACCCCGACTGCAAAATGGCTGAATGGGCTGAGGAAGAGGGCAGAGTTACGGCACGTACTTCATTTGACTGCATGAGAGCAGGGGACAAGTATGCAAAGGCTGTAGTTGACAAGTACATAAAATATCTCGCAGCAGGAATCACAAACACAATCAATATTTTCCAGCCGGATATTCTCTGTATCGGCGGAGGCGTATGTAATGAGGGCGACCCGCTTCTGCTCCCTATGAAAGCAATCGTGGAAAAGGAAGTTTTCACACGTAATTCCGAAAAGAATACAAAAATAGTAATTGCAAGCCTCGGCAATGATGCAGGAATTATCGGTGCTGCATTCCTCGGAAGATAAGATATTGTGAATAAAGCATTTGAGTACTGTACCAGTCTTAAATTAGTAACAATATTGAATCCTAATTGTGAAATAGGTAATCCGTATGCATTATACCATTTTAACGGTGTAATCCATGGATATTGCGGTTCAACTGCACAGACATATGCCGAAGAATACGGCTATAAATTTGAAGCAATACATTAAATAAATAAGCTGTACGGAGAAATTTAAATCCGTACAGCTTATTTTTGTTTATTTTTTAATCAGACTTTTTCGGAATTGATAAACATATCGTAAATACGGCGGATAGCTTCCGACAGGTCGTTTTCGCTTACGCCGATTATTACATTGAGTTCGCTTGAACCCTGGTCGATGAGTTTTACATTGATTCTTGCGTGAGCCATAGAGGCGAACACTCTCGCAACAGTTCCACGTGTATTTTTCATACGTCTGCCCACAACCGCAAGAATAGCGATTCCGTCCTCAATCTCGATATGGTCGGGATTTACTTCACGGCGGATTTCGGCAAGAACTTTTTCACGTACTGGTTCAAGCTTTGAACTGTCAACAGTGATGCTCATTGTATCGATTCCGGAGGGCATATGCTCGAACGATACTCCGTTTGAATAAAGTACGTTGAGAACTTTCATTCCGAAGCCGATTTCATTATTCATCATTGCTTTTTCTATATTGATTGTGCTGAATCCCTTTTTACCGGCGATTCCTGTTATAGTATGTCCGAGGCTTTCACGGCTGAAATCGTAGTCGTCGGAAACTATCATAGTACCTTTATCTTCGGGTCTGTTTGTATTGCGGATATTGATAGGTATTCCGGCGGAACGCACGGGGAATATTGCATCTTCATGAAGAACAGATGCTCCCATATATGCAAGTTCACGGAGTTCACGGTATGTTATTGTTTCGATTGCCTCCGGATTCTCGACAATGCGGGGGTCGGCAACGAGGAATCCTGAAACATCTGTCCAGTTTTCGTAAATATCGGCATTTACGGCATTTGCGATTATAGAGCCGGTAACGTCAGAACCGCCACGTGAGAAAGTTCTGATTATTCCCTCTGTAGTACGTCCGTAGAATCCGGGGATAACGGCGTTGTTAAGTCCTCTGAGACCGGCACGGACAGCTTTTATTGTTTCGTCAAGGAGAAGTCTTCCCTTTGTATCGAAAACGATAACATCGGCAGCATCAACGAAATTATAGCCGAGATATGCGGCGAGAACTTTTCCGTTAAGAAATTCACCACGGCTTGCGGCGTAATCCTTAGCCGGACGTGATTTAAGTTCTGCGATTATTTCGTCAAATTCTTTGTCAAGGGAAATATCGACTCCCAAATCAGAAATTATGCCGTTGTAGCGGTCTTTGATAATTTGGAAATCGTCGGTGAAATCGATTCCGCTTCCTGCGAGTTCACAGCATTTATAGAGCATATCAGTGACTTTTATATCATCGGAAAAACGCTTTCCCGGAGCGGACGGAACAACAAATTTACGTCTGCTGTCTGATTTTACAATATCTGCTACTTTTCTGAACTGTTCGGCATCTGCGAGAGAACTTCCGCCGAATTTTACAACTTTATTTTCCATAACGGCAAATCCACCTTTATAATAGTTATTGTTATTTTAATGACAATATATATTATATTCCTGTTTTCGGAAAAAATCAATTGGCAGAAACCAAAAAAATCCTGAAATAAATTCTGTTTTTTTGGTGAATACGCTTGTACGCCGTTCACGGACATAAAATATATTTTTTTATTATGCGTATTTTTTTGACAAAAAATGTCAGATATGATATAATATAGAAAATACCAGAATATCAAAGAAAGCAGGTAATATAACTATGATGGGAAAAACTCATATATTCATCGGAACAGCGGCGGCTCTTGCTCTGACATTTCCGGATACCAATATCGGAATACTTTCCGCACTTGCAGGCGGTGCAGTCGGCGGAATGATGCCCGATACTGACCTTGATTCACTCAAGAATATCAAGGACGCAAGAACAAAAATCATTGCCGGAACAATTGCCGGAATCTGTTTTGTTATTGATTTCTTTTTCAAATGCGGAATGATTATATCAATCAGAAATTCAAATCATATGCTTGCCCTTATTGGTCTTATCGGATTCATTGCACTTTATTTTATCGGTGCATTTGCCGACCACAGAAGCTTTACGCATTCGATTCTTGCAACTGTTCTTTACAGCACGGCGGTAGGATTGATGTGCCGACCGCTTGCGATTCCGTTTGCCATAGGATTCGCCGCACATATTCTTCTTGACTGCACGAATAAAAAGGGTGTCAGAATGTTCTACCCATCAAAGAAAAAATTATGCCTCAGATGGTTTTATGCGTCCGGAACGGCGAATATTGTTTTTTATTACATAGGAATCGCTTTGACAATTGCTCTTTTTATAACCGCAGTAATCAGGTGGCTTTTTGTTTAAATTTCTGAATATAGTCAATATTTACAAAAATATTGTGAATTTTTATTTTATTTTTGATATGGTTTTCTGAAATGAAACACGAGATATTGAGAGAATAAAAGAATAATCAAGAGATTAAAAGAGAAAGTGCGATATAGATTGAAAAAAATCCGGAAAAACACTTGACATTTTTTTCTGAATGGTGTATACTTATTGATGTTGCTGCCGGAAATTATGCGTATTCCGGTATATACCACATTATAAGGAGGAAATTTTATGTCAACTACACTGGCAAAACCGGCTGAAGTAAGCCGTACATGGTATATCATTGATGCCGCTGGTCAGCCCCTCGGACGTGTTGCCGCTAAAGCTGCCCATATTCTCAGAGGTAAGCATAAGCCTACTTTCACACCCAACGTTGATTGTGGCGATAATGTTATCATCATCAACTGTGATAAGGCTGTTCTTACCGGCAAGAAGCTCGAACAGAAAAAATTCTACTGGCACACCGGCTGGATTGGCGGTCTCAAATCCATTTCATACAAGGATATGATGGCTAAACAGCCTGAAAGAGCTATGACTATCGCTGTAAACGGTATGCTCCCGAATAACACTCTCGGCAGAAATCAGATTAAGAGACTCAGAGCTTACAAGGGTGCTGAACATAAGCACGAGGCTCAGAAGCCTGTTGCTTATACACTTTAATTAAGGAGGCTTTATCATGTACGAATCAAAGGTAAAATACTACTACGGAACCGGCAGAAAGAAGCACTCCGTTGCAAGAGTAAGAATCTATCCCGGCTCAGGAAATGTTACTATAAACGGCAGAGGCATTGACGATTATTTCGGTCTCGAAACACTTAAGCTCATCGTTCGTCAGCCACTCGCACTTACTGATAATCTTGACAAGCTTGATATTGTATGTACAGTTTCAGGTGGCGGAGTATCAGGTCAGGCAGGAGCTATCCGTCACGGTGTTTCACGTGCTCTTCTTGAGTTTGATGCTGAACTTCGTCCTTCCCTTAAAAAGGCTGGATTCCTCACTCGTGACCCGAGAATGAAGGAAAGAAAGAAATACGGTCTCAAGGCAGCTCGTCGTGCTCCGCAGTTCTCAAAGAGATAAGAAACCGTTTCAAAAACGGCTATATTACGTTGTTTGCGGGATTTTAAATCTTGTTTGGTCAACTTTTGGACAACTAATAAAGACTGGATATACCACTCTGTCAGAAATGGCAGAGTGGTTTTCATTTTATTTGAGCTTTAATTCAATCTGTTCAGCTGTTTTTGCCTTTGTACTTCTCAAAACGTCAGCATAAATATCAGCAGTCACCCCGATGTCGCAATGACCAAGATGCTCAGAAACAACTTTCAGGCCTACTCCGCTGTTGATAAGTATGGTAGCGTTGCAGTGTCTGAGCTGATGTAGGGTCATATCCTCAAATTCAGTTCCTTTGGTGAATCGTTTGAGTGAGTGATAGACTGAACTGCGGTCACGATAGTTTCCAAGAGCTGATACAAATACCATTTCTGGATGGGTAAAATCATCACCGAGGGTAATTTGCAGTTTTTCGATGTAGGATTTCTGTTCAAGCAAAATATTTTTCAGTTCCTGCCCCATACCAATGATACGAATACTGCTCTCAGTTTTAGGAGTAGTAAGTTCGTGCTTTCCACCAATGTCAGTTAAAGTGTGATTGATTGAGATTGTGTTGTTGTCAAAATCCACATCTTCCCACGCAAGTCCAAGGCACTCTCCCGAACGCATTCCCGTATAGAGCAGAACCTTGATAATACGCTTGAAATCCTCATCCCACGGATTACTGTCAAGAAAAGAGAGAAAGCGTTTCAGTTTATCTTCATCAAGAGCCTTGTTTTTATGGCTCTTTTTTCTTTTCGGGAGAATGACGTTGTGACAAGGCGATTCACGGAGAAAACCCTGTTCAACACCTCTGCGGAAGATACTTTGAATTATAACGTACACCTTACGTACAGTAGCAGGGTTAAGGTCATATGACTGCATTATCTGCGTGAGTCTGGGTGTTGTAATATCTTTGACTTTCACATTTCCGAGTACCAGTTCAATGTGGTTTTTGTACTGTCCTTTGTAGGTGTAAACGGTGCTTGCTTTCAGCTCAATCGGAGCGTAATTCTTGAAATACCAGTCAGCAAGCTCCGAAAAACGCATATTTTCGTTAAGCTGAGAAAAACCCTTACAGTGACGCTCAAACTCATAAGCATACTCCTGAGCTAACTTCTCCGCTTTCTTTGCCGTTACGCCCTTAGGCGGTGTAAATGTTGTGGATTTCATAAGTTTTTTGCCATTCATATCCGTGCCCACAAATACACGGATTCGGAACGTGTTTCCACGCTTGATTATATTTGCCAATGTAAATTCCTCCTATAATTTACACCTTGGCATATCTCTGCATCATAATTGTAGCGCGCTTTTCTCTGTTTGTCAAGCACCTGAAAAAGAAATATGCCATAATTTGTTCTACATTATTCCAACTCAAACTTTTTCTTTTTTCTGTCGTTTGAGGGTTGTTCTAACTGCTTATTTTGTTGTACTTTAAAAATTTCCTTAGCCTTTGCAACAACGTTCGGAAAAAGATATTCAATAAGTTTCAGTAAATCCTGAAAGTAGCTGATTTTTTCTTCTAACTTTAAATTTCTGCGTTCAGCCCGATTATACTTCTCCTGATATTCTTTTTTCTGCTGAACAGCGTCATCACGTTCAGAGATAATTTTATCACAGTGTTGATGCAAGTCGTATACAGTGTTTTCACTTTTGTACTGTAAATCCAAAGCATTTTTTGTGATGTTTTGCAGAGTATCAATATTTTTCCTGATTTCGTCTTTATGACGCATAATCGTAAACGAACTTTTTAACTGCTCGTCAAGTTCAAAGCATATATCGTCAAATTTTTTCTCTGTTTTTGAACTTTTCTGAATATCCGGAATATACCGCAGAATATCGTTTGCCGTATTTCTCAGCTGTTCCAGTTCTTTATGCGAGGAACTGATTTTATCCTGAAAACAGGAAAGCGTATTTTCTGCAGAAGTCAACTGATGTTGCTTTATTGAAAGTTGTGCATCAGCCTGTTCAATTTCTTTTTGTCGTTCCTGTTTTTTGTAATTAAGTACGCTTAAATGCGGATTTTCCGTTCCGAGCTGCTCCCACTCGATTCCACGTTCCGCCATAAGCCCTGCAAGCACCTGTTTTTCGCTGTCAATCCATAATTTTGAGGCAGTATTCAGCTTTCCCTCGCCCTTAAATCCCTGCTGTTCCAACGCTTTTGTGAGTGACACTCTGGTTGACAGACCTCTTTTTTGCTCAGTTGCGAACGGCACAAAATCAATGTGTAAATGCGGAGTTTCTTCGTCCATATGAATTACAGCGTTGAACACTCGCAAATGCGGATTTCTGCGTTGAAAATCCTCCGCAAACTGTTTCAGAATATCGGCACAAATTTCCGCATCAGCTGTACCAATGTGAGTATCATCACGGTTGCCTATCTGAAAGATTACCTCGTGAAATTCTTTTTCCTGTCGGCTATGGCGAATATGCTCATGGTAATCCCTGATACGTCTGTCCCTGCGGGTCTGCTTTGCATTGTACTTTTCAAGTGCCTCGTCAAAAAGTTCATGATAGACTATTTTAATATCGTCCTGAACTATTATTACATTGTTATATATTTTATCTTTATCAACATTTTCAGTGATAATTTTTCGGTTGTTATGGTGCGTACTTCCTTTGCCGATGACCGCACTAATCGTCTTTTTCATGGAAATCTCCTTTAAAAATCAGAAAAACAAACATTGCCTTTGTTACTTTCTGCGAAAGTAACGCAAAGATACTTCCGACAGCCGAAATCCGTCTATCAAAAGTATCTGTTGCGCTATGCGAGGCTAACGGCAGACGGAGCTGCCGAAATCACTTCTGAAAATAAGAAATCAGGTCAGCCTTGTTGATGAGAATTTTTCCACGTTTACCCTCACCGGTACGGATAAATTTCACCTTGTTTTGTGCCACAAGTTTGCGGACAGTGTTCTCAGAAAGTCCTTTGACTTCCTTGCAGCATTCCTTGACCGTGAACATCTCAACAGGCTTTTCAGCAGGTTCGGAAACTTCTGTATCATTCGTGAGCTGAATTAACAGATTCATAATCTGGTCTGCAATTTTTTCTTTCTCAATCTTTGTCATAAAAAACTCCTCTTTCTCTCTTGTCGAGTTTTGTGAACTTTAAGCATTTTAGACATTTTAAAATTCTAATGTGCTTAAAATGTTTAAAGTTCATGAATTGTAAATTTTTGGATTGACATAAATTATAATGCCACTTCTGTTACTGCCCTCCGTTTTGACGGTTTCACGGCGAATATAGCCGTATTCTTCGAGCATTTCGGCAGTTTCGTTGAAGTCCTGAGCGTTCTTAAAAAGTGTACAACGACAGATTTTGTATAAGTCATTCTGGCGGATTTGATAAATATTTTTCGCCTTAATTTTCTCGATAACTCGTTCTGCCTTAACCGTTGCAATATCAATATCGCCCTGTCCATAGGCAAAAATCGCCTGTTCACGATAATAATTCGCAATCTCAATCGAAGAACAAAGTGTGTCTAGTGTGCTGTATCGTTGAAAATTAATCTAATACAGGATAAAGTGAAACAAGC
>CAMWYX010000019.1 GCA_947178575.1 uncultured Ruminococcus sp.
TTCAAGTACAGGTGCGGAAACAGACTGTACAGGTTTATAAGTACCATATTCCGTTTTTCCCGAATGTTCGGCAAGAATTTCATCAATTGACGGAAGTTCGTCCATTTCTTTCGAGCCGGTCGGAGTTTTCATGTACTGCGGTTCGTCAAAAAGGCCGTCAGGCTGAACAGTCTCCGGAACAGATACCGTCTGCGAAATCTCCGGCTGAACCGATTCGGAAACTTCTCCGCCGAAAAGCTGATTTGCAATAATATCCCATTCGCTGAGTTCCTCATCAGACTGTTCCGGAGCGGTATATTCAACCGGTGCGGAAATACCTGATGCAGACGGTACGCTGTCGTTTTGACTGCCAATTCCGAACATTTTCATAATATCATCGGTTTCGGGCTCAGGGGCGGGAGCGGATACAGGTCTGACAGGATTCTGCTGTATTGCTTCAAGCGCAGCAGAAATATCATCAATAACAGGAGGTTTTGCCGGCTCCGGTACAGGTTCTTCTTTCGGCGGAGCAGATATTGCGAACTGAGCAAGAAAATCTTCTTCCGTCTGTTCCGGTTCAGGCTGATTATCATTCGGCTTCTGAATTGCAAACTGTGCAAGAAAATCATCAACAGATTCATCTTCCTGAGCAGGCGTTTCCGGCTCGCTGTCAAAAAATTTCTGCGGTTCCGGGACAAACTGCCTCGACATATCGGGAGCAGGTTCTTCCTCGGGTCTCTTTATTGCAAACTGTGCCAGGTCGTTATCAAGAGCAGGAGCTCCGTTCGGCTGATATGCCGGTTTTGGCGGTTCAGGTTCGGGAATTGGCTCCGGTTCAGGTTCAGGCTGCCTGATATTCTGAGGAGAAGTTATTCTTGCTGTGGTGTTTCCCAGCGGAATTATTCCCTCGTCCTCAATTCCTCTTTTTGCCCGAAGACGTTCTTCTTTGAGCATAGCCTTCATTTCTTTCGAGTCGGCTTTTATCATTTCCTTGGCGATTTTGGCTTTGCACTTTTCGCAGGTAATCTCGCCCATATTTTTCATCTGTCCGCTCCGGCGGTAACGTGTGACGTTATCCGGCTTTTGAAGATTTATTCCGCAGCCGGTTTTCTTATCGTTGAAAGTACCATGAACTTCGTCGTTGAATGTAGCTGTTATAAGTGTAACATTCATAACAATCTCCAATCCGCAGATATACCTAACGCTTTTACGTTTATGTAATTCTGCATTTTCCGCTTTACGGCAGCGGTCGCCGAAATATGAAAACAAAACGGTTCTATCCTAATAATTATAACTCATTCTTTAAAAAAAATCAACACTTTTTTGATAATTATGCTGTAAAATTATACGCAAAATAAAATTTTCGGCGAAAATAACAAATCGTTATTGATTTTTTTGTCCAAATCTTCTATTGATTCCGGAAAAATTTTCAGAATACATATAATAATATATCAATTTTTTTAATACCGAAAATTTTTAAAATCTATTGCAATTGTTCCTAAGATGTAGTATAATTAGTAGTGTATTTCAATTGTTATCCGATGAACAAACAGAAAATCGGAGACTGGAGGTAAATTATGAAACTCATTTCCGTAGTAGTTCCATGCTACAATGAGGAGGAAGTTCTGCCGATGTTCTATGACGAAATCATCAAGGTCACCGACAGTATGAAAAAAGAACACGACGATGTAGAATTTGAATTCCTCTTTATAAACGACGGCTCAAAAGACAGAACTCTCAAACTATTCCACGAACTCGCCGACAGAGACAAGCGTGTCAGATATATTTCGTTTTCACGCAACTTCGGCAAGGAAGCCGGTATGTATGCCGGTCTTACCAACTGCCGTGGCGATTACGTCGTTGTCATGGACGCCGATTTACAGCACCCACCGGCATTTCTCCCACAGATGTATAACTATATCTGCACCGGCGAATATGACTGCGCAACCACTCGCCGTGTAAGCCGTAAAGGTGAATCAAAAGTGCGTTCATGGTTCGCAAGACTTTTCTATAAAATAATGAATAAAATTTCGGATACCGAAATTGTGGACGGCGCTCAGGATTTCCGCTTCATGACAAGACAGATGGTCGATGCTATCCTCGATATGACAGAATATAACAGATTCTCCAAAGGTATTTTCAGCTGGGTAGGATTCAGAGTAAAATATATGCCATATGAAAACGTCGAACGCCCTGCCGGAACTTCTTCATGGTCGTTCTGGGGTCTCTTTAAATATTCCCTCGAAGGTATTATGGCTTTCTCTACATTCCCTCTCGCCGTTTCAATATTCCTCGGAATATTGAGCATTATTATCGCATTGATACTCTTTATAGCCGGTATAATCGTGTCACTCGCAACAAATAAATCCGGCTCTGCATTGTATATATCCGCCTCTGTTTTCCTTTCAGGCGCACTTCAGCTCGGCTGTATGGGTATATTCGGACAATACCTCGGCAAAACTTACCGTGAAGTGAAAAAACGTCCGATATATATCGCCGGCGAAACAGATGAGGATTACCGCCGTAAAAAATCAGGTGAAAACCGTTGAACAAACGGACGAGGCTTGTAGTATCACTTCTTTTTATCGTTCTTATTGCCCTTTCCGTCGCAATCACTCAGTTTTATGTGAATGTTCCGGAAAATCAGCAGAAAAATAACGAACAAAATGAAATCGCCAATATCATTTCTACAAATGATTCGGGAATTTCCGTTTTCAGCGACAACTCCGGCAACCTCGGACTTTCGGAATCCGGCAGAGTAACCGCCGCTGCCGAATGGGCCGAACTCTCATTCGCCGGAGACAGTTTCTGCATCGCCTCAAAAAAAATCCGTGGAAATATGCTCTACGGCTGTATCGACTATGAGGGAAATGTCGTAGTTCCGCTTATATACAGCGAAATCAACAACATAGTATCGGATAAGTATTCCCTGTATACCGCTGTGTCGGCATCGGACGGAAAATGCGTTGTATATAACGAAAATTTTATCCCTGTATTCCGGAACGTGTGGGACAGCTACGAAGTTTCGGACGGAGATTTTATCTTCAGTGATACACACGGCAGATATGTATATTCCGTGTATTCCGACGGTCTTATGTTCAAACGTGCCGATGTCAACGGAAATATCCTCGGAAAAAATTACGAACTGAGTATAATAAGCCGTGTCCTGCTTTCAAAACTTACTCCCTCTATGATTGAAACAATGCTCGGCAATGCCGAAAAATATATGGATTACGCACTGACAGGCAATGAGGAAAATATTAAAGATATAACCGAAAATAATATACGGGATTTTAAAAAGCTCTTCCCCGATTCGGAATCCGTATCCTCAAAACAACTGAAATCAGTTCCGGAAATACATATATATTCCATAAAATCACGAAACGATATGCCTTGCTATGAAGTAGCTGTAACAGCTGAAATAGATATAGGCTATGCCGACCGTTCCGGTGCAAACCATACATACAACGGCATATATCGAAGTGCCATTCAGTTCTGCGGAAACTCCGAAAGTACACTTAAAGTTCTTTCGGGTAAATTCGACGACGGCGATGAATTTGTTATCCCCGAAACTGAATCGTATTATGGTGACGGACAAGTTTTTATGTGGTAACAACAACAGTTATCAGACTATAAATATCAATAATATGCAAACTGTAAAAGGAGTGATTTTTTATGTCAAAAAAAGTTGCAGTAATTATGGGAAGCAACAGCGATTTCCCTGTAGTAAAATCTGCTCTTACAGAACTTAAAAAATACGGCGTTGAGTTTGAATGCCGTGTCATGAGCGCACACCGTACCCCCACCGATGCCGCAGATTTCGCATCATCGGCAAAAAATAACGGTTTCGGCGTTATTATCTGTGCTGCCGGTATGGCTGCTCATCTCGCCGGTGTCATTGCCGGTCATACTACTCTGCCGGTTATCGGTATTCCTATGAAATCAAAGGCTCTTGAGGGTATGGACGCTCTCCTTGCAACCGTTATGATGCCCCCCGGTGTTCCTGTGGCAACGGTCGGAATCGACGGCGCAAAAAATGCCGCTGTCCTCGCCGTTCAGATGCTTGCAGTATCAGATGATGAACTCGCCAAGAAACTCGCTGACGAAAAAAATAAAATGGCTGAAGGTGTCCGTCAGAAAGATATTGAACTTCAGGAGGAAATCAAAAATGTTTGAGAAAAAAGAAAAGAAATCTAAACGCTTTGTCGTCAAGGAAGAACAACTGCTCGGCATGGGTGCTGTACAGATTATCGTTGACACAGTTACAGGTGTCAACTATATGAATACTGTCGGCAGTGGTACATCAGGACTTACTCCGCTCCTCGACAGCAACGGAAATGTTGTCGTTGACGAAATAGAAAAATAAAACCGCTTTACCTGTTCACAATGATGTGAACTTGTATATATTTCATATGATTCTCAGGAGGAATTTAAAAATGGAAAATATTGTTAAACTCGAACAGCTCTACGAGGGCAAGGCTAAAAAAGTCTATGCCACAAATGACCCCAATCTCGTTATCGTTGACTACAAAGACGATGCAACTGCTTTCAACGGCGAAAAGAAAGGCACTATCTCAGGCAAGGGCGTTATCAATAACCAGATGACTAACTATATGTTCAAGATGCTCGAAAAAGAGGGCGTTCCTACTCATCTTGTTGAGGAAATAAGCGAGCGTGAAACTATTGTTAAAAAGGTTTCTATTGTTCCTCTTGAGGTTATTATCAGAAACGTTGCCGCAGGCAGTTTCTCAAAAAGAATGGGCGTTGAGGAAGGTACTAAGCTCCTTACTCCTATTCTTGAATTCAGCTACAAAAACGACGACCTTGGCGACCCGTTCATAAATGATTACTATGCTCTCGCTCTCGGTCTCGCTACAAAAGAAGAAATCGATACAATCGCCAAATACGCTTTCAAAGTAAATGAGTTCATGGTCAATTTCTTCAAGGGTCTTAATATCGACCTTATTGACTTCAAGATTGAATTTGGCAGAACCGCTGAAGGTACTATAATTCTTGCTGATGAAATCTCCCCCGATACCTGCCGTTTCTGGGATTCCACAACTCATGAAAAACTCGATAAAGACCGCTTCCGCCGTGATATGGGCGGTGTCGAAGAAGCCTATCAGGAAATCATGAAAAGACTCAGAGGTGAATAATTAATGGGCGGTTTTTTCGGTGCAGCCACTAAAAATGACTGCATTACAGATGTATTTTTCGGTACGGATTACCACTCCCATCTCGGTACAAGACGTGGCGGTATGACCGCTTATAACGATGAAAAAGGTTTCCAGAGAAGTATTCACAGTATTGAAAATTCTCCGTTCAGAACAAAGTTCGAGGACGATGTCGTCAATATGCGTGGAGATCTTTGCATCGGCTGTATCAGCGATACCGACCCCCAGCCTATTATGGTTCGCTCAAAACTCGGACTGTATGCTATCTGCTCTGTGGGTATTATCCGCAATTCGGAAGCTCTCGTTGATGAACTTCTCCAGAACGGCTGTGCAAATTTTGAAACCATGAGCAGCGGAGGTATAAATTCCGGCGACCTTATCGGTGCACTTATCGCTCAGAAAGATAATTTCGTTGACGGTATCCGCTACGCACAAAGCAAAATCGAAGGTACAATGTCTCTTATCATACTCACAAAAGACAGCATCATCGCTGCACGTGATAAGTTCGGTAGACTTCCTATAGTTATAGGAAAAAGATGGGACGGATTCTGTCTTTCGTCTGAATCTTTCGCTTTCCAGAAAATGGGATTCGATACTTACAAGGAACTGACCGCCGGTGAAATAGTCAGAATTACCAGTTCCGGCGTTGATGTTCTCGCAGACGGCGACCCCTCACAGATGAAAATCTGTACTTTCCTCTGGACTTATTACGGCTATCCCACTGCCTGCTATGAGGGCATTAACGTTGAAGTCATGCGTACACGTAACGGCGAAATCATGGCCGAAAATGATATGAAATCCGGTAAACTCCCCGATGTCGATTACGTCTGCGGTGTCCCCGATTCCGGTACTCCGCACGCTATCGGATATGCAAATAAAAGCGGTATTCCGTTTGCACGTCCTTTTATAAAATATACACCGACATGGCCTCGCAGCTTTATGCCTACAAATCAGAGTATGCGAAACAAAGTCGCTAAAATGAAGCTCATTCCGGTTCACGAACTTATCGAGGGTAAAAAATTGCTCTTCGTTGATGACAGTATCGTTCGTGGTACTCAGATGCGGGAAACCGTTGAGTTCCTGTACGCTAACGGTGCAAAGGAAGTCCATATGCGTTCCGCCTGCCCTCCTATAATGTACGGCTGTAAATATCTTAACTTCTCACGCAGTCATTCCGAACTCGAACTCATCGCTCGTCAGATTATCGATGAATTCGAGGGCAAAGAAGGTGTGAAATATCTCGCCGAATACAGCGATTCCGGCACAGAAAGAGGAAAAAAACTCCGTGACGAAATATGCCGCAGACTGAAACTTACTTCCCTTGAATTCCAGTCCCTCCCCGGAAAAGTAAAGGCTGTCGGTCTGCCGGAATGTAATCTCTGTACTTACTGCTGGAGCGGTCGGGAATAAAATCTATTCACACTCTCCATATCAAATTAAAATAATTAATAAGGGGTAAAATTGCTATGAATAACAGTTTTTCCGAAAGCTATAAAAAAGCCGGCGTTGATGTTACTGCCGGTTACAAATCAGTAGAACTTATGAAAAAACATATCGCCAAAACCATGACTGCCGGCTGTATTTCCGGAATCGGCGGTTTCGGCGGTCTCTTTGAACTCGATATGACAGGTATTTCCAAGCCTGTCCTTGTTTCAGGTACTGACGGCGTGGGTACTAAAATCAAAATCGCTTTTATTATGGACAAGCATGATACCGTCGGTATCGACTGTGTTGCAATGTGCGTCAATGATATTATATGCTGTGGTGCTAAACCTCAGTTCTTCCTCGATTATATCGCCTGCGGAAAAAATATTCCGGAAAAAATAGCCGAAATAGTTTCCGGTGTGGCAGAGGGCTGTGTTCAGGCTGAATGCGCTCTCATCGGCGGAGAAACCGCAGAACACCCCGGTCTTATGCCCGAAGATGAATACGACCTTGCCGGTTTTTCCGTTGGCGTTGTCGATAAGGATAAGATTCTTAAACCCGATACCCAGAAAGCAGGCGACGTATTAATCGCTATAAAATCAAGCGGTGTGCATTCAAACGGCTTTTCTCTCGTCAGACGGGTTTTCGATGTGAATGAACAGAAATTATCCATGTACTTCAATGACCTCGGCGCAACTCTCGGCGAAACTCTCCTCACGCCTACAAGAATATATGTCAAAGCTGTTATGAATCTCATCAATACCGTTAACGTGAAATCTATATCACATATCACCGGCGGTGGTTTCTATGAGAATATACCTCGTTCTCTCCCTGCAAATCTTTCCGCTAAAATCGAACGCAATGCCGTTCAGGTTCTTCCCATTTTCGACCTCATCGCAAGAAGCGGAAATATTCCGGAACGTGATATGTTCAATACTTTCAATATGGGTGTAGGTATGGTTGTATGCGTCGATAAAAATGATGCTGACAATGCTGTCGCTTCTCTGAAAGCTTCCGGCGAAGATGCCTATATTCTCGGCGAACTCGTTGAATCCGAAGACGGTGTGATTATTTGCTGAACATACTCAATATATCAGGCGGAATTATAATACTGCTTGGTATACTGCTTGTTGCTGTCGGCATTCGTCAGGGCAGAAAACGTATTTCAGATGAAGAAAATTTCATTCCGGCAGAGGCTGAAATTATTGATATGCAATCCAGAATTGCAATAGTAACTGTAAATCATATTCCGATTATAGCCAGAGAATACAGACCGGTAATCCGTTTTACAACCTATGAAGGAATTGAAATCCGTGCTGTCATGCCGTATTCATTGAAAATTTCTGACGAGTGCAGAGAGCTTTTTCAGATGTATGAATCTCATACGGCTGTAACTATAAGATATAATCCGAAAAAACCGGACGAAATTTACTATCACTCGAAAAAAAGTTTCCGTATAAGGGAAGTTGTGTATAAAATTTGTGCGGCGGCTGTACTGATATTTCTCGGTTTATTTATGATTTGGGGCAGTACGCTTGTATAATTGGTCGAGGTTATTGAACAGATTTAACAGACCTCCTTGGAAACCGATACTTCGGAAATTTCCGAGGAGGTCTGATATAATAAGTTTCCAGCATTAAAAAACAGTTCAGGAGAAAAAATGAAAGTTGAAAAAATTGACTTCGTGTGGGCTGTCATCTCATTTGTTATCGTGGGTATATCGTTCCATATGGGCTATCTTCTTTACGGTCTTCTCATAATCTATGCTCTTATGACCGTCCTTTTTATCTATCATATATTTACTGTAAAAAAACGGCTTTCCGGAACTTCCGCCGCATACGGTACTGTTACCGGATACCATACGAAAAAAGAACGATGTACATATTATTATCCCGTTGTGGAATACGAAACAGACGACGGCAGAAATATAAGTTCTGTGTATCTCTATCCCGATAAGGAAATGAAATACGAAATCGGCGACGAAAAAATGATATGCTATGACCCCGATGACCCCATTTTTTTCTACTTCGCCGACCGTGAAAATGAATTAACCGAAAATTATTACAGATATATCGTTTTCGGAAGCGTTTTCGCTGTAATCGTGGTTATACTTATATTCGCCCTGAAATGAATATGAAGCAAAAGGAGAATCAATAATAATGAAAAATATCGTCGTTCTTGTTTCCGGCGGCGGAACAAATCTTCAGGCTCTTATCGATGCCGAAAAATCCGGCACTATCATCAACGGTAAAATTACCTGCGTTATATCCTCGAATCCGTCGGCGTATGCTCTCCAAAGAGCAGAAAACAACGGAATCCCTACAAGAATAATTCCCAGAAAAGAATATCCCGACAGTAAATCCTACAGCCTCGCTGTCCTCGATGCTCTCAATGAAGAAAATGCCGATTTGGTTGTACTCGCCGGTTTTATGACTATTCTCGACCAGTGCGTGACAAGTCAATATGCTTACAGAATTATAAATGTTCACCCTGCTCTTATCCCCTCGTTCTGCGGTGAGGGTTTCTACGGTCTTAAAGTTCATCAGGCTGTACTCGATTACGGCGTAAAGATTTCAGGAGCTACAATACATTTTGTGAATGAAAAAGCCGACGCAGGTGCAATAATATTACAGGGTGTTGTCAATGTCGAAAAAAATGATACTCCCGAAATTCTACAGCGACGTATTATGGAAAACGTCGAATGGAAATTACTTCCCGAAGCCGTATCGCTCTTCTGTCAGGACAGAATCGAAATCGTTGACGGAAAGGCTTACGTGACAGAATGAAAAAATTATTTTCAGTTCTGATGATTTGTACGTCTGCACTTGTATCGTGCAATAATGCAGAAGTCGTTGAAGATTACGGCAAAATATCTGTATCGGAAAAAAGCTATGACATTGACGGCTGTACGTTTGATTATAAGCTTTATATTGGCTGTGAGAGGAATGACTTTGAGGGAGTTTTAAAAAAAGATAACGAGATTATATGCGAATACAGTGCATCGGGTTATGTGGGAAATTATCCCGAAAAAGTCGTAAATCTTTTTGACGGTGTTTATTATGTAGAAAATCGTGAAGTTGAAAGTAAGGAGACCGTGTTCTATATTGCCAAGGACGGAACAATTTACCCTGATTTTACACAAGTTGACGAGCAGATAAGACAAGGTCAGCTTGAATATATCTCCAATTTTTTACATGATAATATAACAGAGCAAGAAATTGCTGATATATTTGACAAGTGCGGATATGATGATACCTATATTCTTGAAATCTATAATTATTTTGAAAAGAACTAATTTTATCATATTCTCGGCAGAATACTCCCATTTCTAAGCGAGTTTACGAGCATAGGTAGGTGAGAATTCACTCAACGATTATTCGCCGTGGCGTGAATATGACAAAATGCTTGATACTATTTAAACAAAACATAAAGGAGATTTTTATTATGATTAAGCTTAATCTTGCTGATGAACTAAGTTCAAACGCATACCCTGGACGTGGTATTGTTATCGGTAAGTCTGAATGCGGTAAGTTCGCTGTTACAGGCTATTTTATTATGGGCAGAAGCGAAAACAGCCGTAACCGCGTATTCGTTGAGGACGGCGACGGTATCCGCACTCAGGCTTTCGACCCCTCAAAACTCTCAGACCCGCATCTCATTATATACGCTCCGGTGAGAGTTCTCGGCAATAAACTCATCGTTACAAACGGTGACCAGACCGATACTATTTATGAACTCATGGACAGACAGTTCACTTTTGAACAGTCTCTCCGTACCCGTGAGTTCGAGGACGATGCCCCTAACTATACACCTCGTATTTCCGGTATTCTCAGATTCGAGGAAAACGGATTCAACTATGCAATGTCTATCCTTAAATCCGCTAACGGAAATCCCGATTCGTGTCAGCGTTATACTTTCAGCTACAGTAATCCTGTAGCCGGTGAAGGTCATTTCATTCATACGTATATGGGCGACGGCAATCCGCTCCCGAGTTTCGAGGGCGAACCGAAACTCGTAGGCATTTCCGGAAATATCGACGAATTTACCGATATGCTCTGGAATAATCTCAATCAGGACAATAAAGTCTCCCTATTTGTCCGCTATGTAAATCTGGAGGACGGAACAGTTGAAACACGAATCATTAACAAAAATCAGTAATCTTAAAAAAATATTTATCGCCTCTTTATGCATTCTCAGCCTTTCGTCATGCGGTGAAAAAAGTTCCGAACCGGATAATAATATTTCATCTGAAAACACCGTTTCAGACGAAAATCAGGAATCCGAAATTCCGGATTCATCAGACGAGGAATCGCCCGATGAATCCGAGGAATATTCAGATACAGATAATATTTCAGATAACGGCGATTTGAATGAAATCCCTGAAAATGCCGTTCTTAAAAAAGACCGATATATAATATCAAACGGCGAAAAAGAACTGCAAAGTACAGAATATCTCGATGAATCCGGAAACCCTGTCAGAATGCTCTCCAACGACGGAAGCAGTACCGTTGTAACTCAGTATCAAAATGAATACGATGAAAACGGCAATCTTCTGTCTGCAAAAACCGCTCCGTATCAGGGGTTTGAAAGTCTTGTAACTTATGAATATAACGATGACGGTACTGTAAAAACAATCACACACTCAGAAAGCAGTGCCGGTGTTTCGGAATCTTATAGCTATATGGAAACCTATAGCTATAACGATTACGGCGATAAAATAAGTATGGTAACTTCTCTCCCCGACGGCGGTGATGTCTATGGCTCTATATTCTTTGAATACGAATATGATGAGAATAACAGACCTGTAACCGAAATCCATAAAGATGAAAACGGTTTCGTCTATACCACTATATACAGAACCTATGACGAAAACGGCAACGTCCTTACGGAAAAAAGTACCTACGGCGAAAATACCGACGGTTCTACTAAAGTATTCGCATATGATGACCAGAACCGCCTCATCTCTTCCCATGATGTCTCTCCCGACGGCACAGAAATGTTATTCATTGAATATGAATATGAAGAATTATGATTGTTTCTTTTGATTTGGACGAAACATTATTTGTAAATCCTGAAAAAGTTCCGACTGAAAAAACGCTGAATTTTCCGTTTTGCAGAATTTACAGGGACAGACTAAGAGCAGGTACGGTTGAACTTCTGAAATGGATAAATAAATCCGATATACAGCTTTGGGTTTACACTACTTCATATCGTTCTGAAAAGTATATACGTAATATTTTCAGGCACTACAGAATCAGAATTGATTATATAATAAACGGCAAGCGTCATGCAGAAGAGGTACAGAGCATAAAGAAAGAAATTATGCCGTCAAAATATCCTGCAAAGTATCATATTGATTTGCACGTTGATGATGAAATTTCCGTCTATCAGAACGGTATTGCACATGGGTTCAGAGTGTATCTTCTGAAAGAAAACGATTCTGAATGGGTCGATAAATTAAAAGCGGAAATTAATCGCATTAAAAATAATTAAAAGGAGGACATTTATTATGTCAAATGAAATGCAGTTGAAATACGGTTGCAACCCCAATCAGAAACCCTCAAAGGTTTATATGGCTGACGGCTCAGAGCTTCCTATAGAAGTTCTCTGCGGTAAACCCGGCTATATCAATCTCCTCGATGCTCTCAACGGCTGGCAACTCGTTAAAGAACTCAAAGCCGCTACAGGCGTTTGTGCAGCTACTTCTTTCAAACACGTTTCCCCTGCCGGTGCTGCTATCGGCAGACCGCTTTCAGATAATCTTAAAAAAATCTACTGGGTCGATGACCTCGGCGAACTCTCTCCTCTCGCTTCCGCTTACGCAAGAGCAAGAGGCGCAGACAGAATGTCTTCTTACGGCGATTTTATCGCTCTCTCCGATAAGGTCGATGTCTGCACCGCCAGAATGATTCAGCGTGAAGTCTCAGACGGCGTTATCGCTCCCGATTACGATGACGAAGCTCTGGAAATCCTCAAATCAAAAAGAAAAGGAACTTATTGTATTCTCAAAATAGACGAAAATTACAAACCTGCTCCTGTCGAAACAAAACAGGTTTACGGCGTTTCCTTTGAACAGGGCAGAAATGAACTCAATATCAACCGTGAACTCCTTTCAAATGTCGTAACAGAAAATAAAAATATCCCCGATGATAAACTCGACGACCTCATGATTTCCCTTATCACACTTAAATATACACAGTCAAATTCCGTGTGCTATGTCAAGGACGGTCAGGCTATCGGTATCGGAGCAGGTCAGCAGTCAAGAATCCACTGCACCCGTCTCGCCGGTCAGAAAGCCGATAACTGGTGGCTCAGACAGTCTCCGCAGGTTATGGGTCTCGATTTTATCGACGGTATCCGCCGTGCCGACCGTGATAACGCTATCGACGTATACATGGGCGACGAATACGAGGACGTTCTCCGTGACGGCGAATGGCAGAAAATTTTCAAGACAAAACCTCCTGTATTCACGGTCGAGGAAAAGAAAGCATGGCTCGCAAAAAATACAGGCGTTTGCCTCGGTTCTGATGCGTTTTTCCCGTTCGGCGACAATATCGAACGTGCCAAGAAATCCGGCGTTGAATATATCGCCGAACCCGGCGGTTCTATCCGTGATGATAACGTAATCGAAACCTGCAACAAATACAATATCGCTATGGCGTTCACAGGTATCAGACTTTTCCACCACTGATTTCTGAAAAGTTGAAATATAGGGATTATTAAGGGGAGTTTTTCACTATGGAACGCAATAAATCATTACGGATAATGAATATCACAGCAGCCGTGCTTTTCGGATTGACTGCATTGCTGTATATTTATATATCTCTTTTCCCAAACGGGATTATTAAACTCTTTACCGGAATGTCAGATGTTAATCTTTCTAAAGAAACTGTTATGTATATGCTTTCAGGCACTATAAAGCCGATTGCTTTCACTGCAATCGGAATATCCGGCTTTACAAGAAAAAATATGTCGTTCAGATGGGGAATGATTACTGCTGTCGGAAGCGGTATTCTGTGGCTGTTTCCGCCTGCAGTCGTAAAAATGTATATTACTTCTGTTTTTGCACGCTTATCCGATATTGAACAGTTTTCATATATAAATACTTTAAACAGTGCTGTTTCTGTTTTCGGCTTTATGAGCAGTATCGGAATACTTCTGATTTTCGGTTCGGCTGTTGCCGAGGCTTATGCAGTAAAAATACTTAAAAGCTGATAAGCCGAATTGCAATAAATACTTATAGCTGTATTTTGCTGACAGCCTGTGGTGATAGTGAGTTTGAATAATAATGATTATCGGCTTGACTGTTTTAGCTTTTCAGTTCCTGAACCAATTTTTCAGGGTGAACACAGCAAATATGAAAAACAAATAAAATATTTAAAATGAAATGACTTCTATGAAAAACATAAGGGTATAAAAAAATGAATTTATTGATACAAAAAATAGCAAGTAGCATTTTACAAATTTTATTATTTGCATTGATTCCATTTATATGGTGGTGTATAACGGCAAGGAGAAAAATCAACTTTTTTAAATGGATTGGCTTAAAGCAGATTTCTTCTTCAAAGGAAAATAAAGCAGCACTTTGGATTGTTGGAACGTCAGTTATCTTCTTATCTGTGTCCATTTTCATGCTCTATACTATAAGAAATATCAAAACAGCAACTTCTGAGTTTTCCGGTTTAGGAATTAAAGCATTACCCGCAATTCTAGTTTATGCGATTTTTAATACTTCACTTCCGGAAGAAATCCTCTTCAGAGGATTTTTATTGAAAAGACTTTCTAATCAATTTGGATTCCCAACAGGAAATATAGTTCAAAGTATTTTATTTGGCTTACTGCATGGTTATATGTTTTTTACGTTGACAGGCGTACTTAAAGCAAGCCTCATTATTGTATTTACAGGAGCAATTGCATGGTGTATCGGATATGTGAATGAAAAGAAAGCACAAGGCTCTATCCTGGCCGGTTGGTGTATACACGCAGTTGCGAACATATTTTCCGGATTGTGTTCAGCATTCCTGTTGTTTTAGCAATTTGTTCAAATTTTCCGCATCAATACTTTTCTCAAACGGTAGATAAAATAAATATGAAGTAATTCGGAGGAATTAGTATGAAAAATATTTTAGTTGTCGGCGGTGGAGGTCGTGAACACGCTATTATTATGAAACTCGCCGAAAGCAAACACGTCAATAAAATCTATTGTACTCCCGGAAACGGCGGTATATCCAAATATGCCGAATGTTTCAACGTTTCCGCAACAGATATTGACGGCGTTGTGGAACTCGCAAAAAAACTCAATCCCGATATGGTCGTTGTCGCTCCAGATGACCCGCTTGTGTTGGGTATGGTCGATAAATTACAAGCTGAGGGCTTCATGACTTTCGGTCCTAAAGCCAATGCCGCTATAATCGAGGGTTCAAAAGTCTTTTCAAAAGAACTTATGAAAAAATATAATATCCCTACCGCTTTCTACGAGGTTTTCACCGAAAGCGATAAGGCTATCGCTTATCTCAGACAACAGAATACATATCCGGCTGTAATCAAAGCCGACGGTCTCGCCCTCGGAAAAGGCGTAATAATCGCTCAGAATGAGGACGAAGCCGTTCAGGCTGTTCATGATATGATTGACGAACTCAAATTCGGTAAAAGCTCTGCAAGAATCGTCATCGAGGAATTTCTTACAGGTCCGGAAGTCTCTGTTTTAAGTTTCACCGACGGTAAAACCATTGTTCCTATGCTCTCGTCTATGGACCATAAACGTGCCCTTGACGGCGACATGGGTCTCAATACCGGCGGTATGGGTACAATCTCACCCAATCCGTACTATACAGACGAAATCGCCAAGGAATGTATGGAAAAAATATTCCTGCCTACTGTCAACGCTATGAACGCTGAAGGTCGTACTTTCGAGGGCTGTCTCTATTTCGGTCTCATGCTTACTCCAAAGGGGGCTAAGGTAATTGAATATAACTGCCGTTTCGGTGACCCCGAAACTCAGGTTGTTCTCCCTATGCTCGATGCCGATTTGTATGAAATATTTGAGGCTATCTATAATCACGAACTCGATAAAGTCAATATAAAATGGTCTGACGGTTCATGTGCCTGCGTTGTTATGGCAAGCGGAGGTTATCCCGAAAGCTATCCCAAGGGCATTGAAATGAACGGTATGGACGAAAAAGGTCAGATTGAAAACTGCTTCGTTTATCATGCCGGTACTAAACTCGATGATAACGGCAATTTCCTTACTAACGGCGGTCGTGTAATCGGTGTTACCGCAAAGGGCGAAAATCTTCAGTCTGCCCTTGATACCGCTTATGCCGGTGTTCAGAAAATCAGCTTTGAAAATGCTCACTACAGAAAAGATATTGGTCAGCGTGCTCTGAAAGCTCTTGATAAATAAAAGAATTTCATGTTAAATATATGAATTATAATTAAGGAGAAAAATCATGCACGAAAAACTGACTAAAGGCATATTTTTCGGACTTGTCGGCAATATCCTCTTTATTGCTTTCGGTCTCCTCTGCCTCCTGTATTACTATACTTACGAATACGGCAGTATTTTCACAAGAATTATGGAGGTACTCGCTTATTCCACGGAAATAATGGGTTTCGGTCTGCTGGCATATGCCGATTATCTTCTCATAACAAGCATACGCCTCCGCAGACTGCTGAAAGTCAGTTTTTCGGCATATATCCTGCTCGAAGCTGTTATGATGATTCTCGAACTCAATGCCTATAAAATCGAGTTCTATAAGCCCTATTCTCTTCCCCTTGCTATAATTCATGCCGTTATATCTGCGGCGGCGTGCTTTGCGTTTCTTCAGCTCGACCCCCACAATGTCAAGTGGGAATTTGCTGTCGGCTCTTGTATAACTCTTATACTCGCCGGTATGCTCGGCAATATCCTCGGTATACGTATTTATTTCAGCATCATTCTGAGTGCGCTCGGATTTACCGTTCTTTTCGGTACTCTTAAATTCTTCCATGACCGCCAGCAAATCGAAATCGACTGCTACGGAGACAGAGCCGTTGAACGTGTCTTCAACAGCAGTACTCTTTTCAGTGAAGATGAATCCGAAAAATAAATTTCAAAATCCGCTTGTTATATCAATGACAGGCGGATTTTTTGTATCTTTTCACCAAAAAATCTTGTCCTGATTTGTGCAATCCTCTGAAAATAAAATCTTTTTTTCAATATTCAACATTTTTTTATTTCAAATATGCCCTGTCCGACCCCCTTATGAGAGATGATTTTTAAATCATTTCTTGAAAGGAGGTTTTTTCATTGTCCGTAAAAAATACTGATGTCAGGAGGCGTGAATTCTGCTGTTATTACATTATGTCCGGAAATCCCGAAGAAGCCGCTGTGCGTGCAGGTTATGAAAAGGAAACTGCTCTGATTACTGCTGCGGAAATTCTCAGAAATCCTAAAAACCGTAAAATGATTGCCGAACTCAGAAACGTTTTTTCAGAATCTTCACCCGTCAAAGCAGGTCTGAAACGTCTCGCTTTCGGTAACTGCAAAGATGCCGTGATACTCGCTTTCGCCGAGGAACTACCGCCGTCTCACGTAATCGAGAAACTTGACCTTTTCAATGTTTCCGAAATAAAACGTGATAAAAACGGCGGTGTGGAAATCAAACTCTGCGACCGCCTCAAAGCTCTCGAAAAACTTTACGAAATCGAAAATTCGTGCAGTAATATGGATATGGCGGCAGACCTTATAAACGCACTGACAGCAACATCTCCGGAGGAGGTCGACAACAGTGACAATTAAACAGTTCTCCCCGAAACAGAAGCTAACTATAAACTGGTGGTGCAGTCCGGAATATAAAGGCCATGATGCTATAATCTGTGACGGCGCTGTCAGAAGCGGTAAAACTATGTCTATGTCGCTCGGTTTCGTAATGTGGGCTGAAAGCTGTTTCAATGACGGAATTTTCGCCATATGCGGAAAAACCGTTACTTCCCTGAAACGCAACGTCATCGACCCCCTTCTCGGAATCCTTAAGGAAATCGGTATGACCTGCGTCGAGAAAATCAGCCGTAATTATGTCGATATATCTTTCAATAAACATAAAAACCGGTTCTATTATTTCGGCGGCAGGGACGAAAGTTCAGCTTCTCTTATACAGGGTATGACACTTTCCGGCGTTTTCCTCGATGAAGTCGCTCTTATGCCCCGTTCGTTCGTGGAGCAGGCTCTCGCAAGATGCTCGGTAAACGGCTCTAAAATGTGGTTCAATTGTAATCCCGACAACCCCTCCCACTGGTTCTATAAGGAATGGATTAAAAAAACAGAAAGTAAAAACGCTCTTTATGTTCATTTTACTATGGACGATAATCCTTCTTTGTCCGAAAAAGTAAAGAACCGCTATAAACGGCTGTATTCCGGTGCATTCTATGACCGCTTCGTTCTCGGAAAATGGACAGCGGCAGAGGGAATCGTCTATCCGATGTTCGACAGCAACAGACATATTTTCAGCACCGTACCCGATTGTATCAGTTATATAATATCCTGCGACTACGGAACGGTAAACCCTACATCTATGGGATTGTGGGGACTTAACGGCGGAATATGGTACAGACTTAAAGAATATTATTACGATTCCAGAAAAAACGGACTACCCAGAACCGATGAGGAACACTACAGAGAACTCGAAAAACTCGCCGGAAACTATAATGTCAGCAAAGTAATTATAGACCCGTCAGCGGCAAGTTTTATAGAGTGTATCCGCCGTCATGGTAAATTCCACGCTGTAAAGGCGGACAACGATGTCGTAACGGGTATAAGACGTGTCGGCAATGCTCTGAAAGACGGAAAACTCATGTTCCATGAAAACTGTAAGGATATTCTGAGAGAATTTACTCTGTACCGCTGGTCTGATAAATCAGGGAATGATGCTCCCGTAAAGGAAAACGACCACGCTATGGACGATATGCGTTATTTTGTGTCGGATACAATGAAAGAAACCGGAAACGAATTTTTTGCAATTTCAATAGCGAGGTGATGAAAATGAAACTATTCCAGAAACGAAAACTAAGAGCAGAGCCGGAACTCCTGCAAACCGAAAGAACCGCAAATCCTCTTATGACACTTCCGGATAATACCTGTCCTTTTGAAAAGGAACTTTTTGACAGACTGCGTTATGCCGTTCCGGTAATTGATGCGGCTGTCACAAAAATAATCCGCCTTACCGGCGGATTCCGGCTTATAAGTAATAACGAAAAATATCAGGAAAGCCTTGACAGATTCTGTGAGACAGTTCCCACCGGTATCGGCGGAATGTCAATCCAGACATTTGCAGATAATTTTCTTGACAGCCTTATTACTTATGGAAGTGCAGCCGGTGAAATAGTAATCAACGAAAGCGAAAAACAAATAGCCGGTCTGTGGAACGGCGATACATCAGCCATAAAAATACGTGCTGGTAATTCTCCTTTCGACAGGCGTTATTCCGTGAAATGCAGTAACGGAATATTTAAAGATATTAAACACCCCGAACGGATTTTATATGCGGAACTTACAGGCGGAAAATCACTTCTGCGAGGTCTTCCGGCAGTCAGCAGTATATTGTTGCGTATATATCAGTGTATCGGGCAGAATTTTGACAGAGCCGGAAACGTCCGCTATGCCGTGACTTATAAGCCGTCCGGCGGAAACGGCGATTTCGCATACAGCCGTGAACGTGCCGTTCAGATAGCCAAAGAATGGGCGGACGGTATGAACAGTGCAAAATACGGTCAGGTGAAAGACTTCATAGCCGTCGGAGATGTCGATATTAAAGTTATCGGTGCGGAAAATCAGCTGTTTGATACGGAAATACCTGTACGCCAGCTTATGGAACAGATAATCGCCAAACTCTCCATACCGCCGTTCCTGCTCGGTCTGACATGGAATTCCACGGAACGTATGTCATCTCAACAGGTTGATATACTTACCACGGAACTCGAATACTACCGGCGCATTATGACACCGGTACTGAATACAATCGGAACAGCTTATCTGTATTCAACCGGTACTGACTGCGGATGCCGGACAGAATGGGATAATATCAATCTTCAGGACGAATCCGTTCTTGCGGAAACTCGTCTCAATAATGCTAAAGCAGAGGAAATCGAAATAAGAAACAGAGAAAATGGAGGAAATAATAATGTATAATGATGTAAAACTCGAAAAGGGAATGTATAATCTCAGCGGAAAAAATTTCACAACAGCTCTTGAGGAACTCGACCCCTCAGCAGAATATATCGGAACTGACCTCGAATCTCTTGACGCTTTTGAAAGACAGCTCAAAAGATTCAATATCAGAGTAAACGGCGAAAACTGCGACTGTGTTGAAAAGTTTTTCCATTCAACCGAGTCAGCAGTTCTCTTTCCGGAATACGTAAAAAGATGTATTGCCAAAGGATTCGACGGTACTGTGCTTAATTCTGTAACCGCTGTAAGAACAGTATGCGAAAGCGGTCAGTATCTTGGCTGTGTAATGGACGATTCGGCAGAATATACATCAACATTGCAGAGCACTATTCTCCCGTCAGCTACCGTCAAGGAAGGTACTACAGCAGTTGTGCTTGAAAAATTCGGCAGACTTATCAATGCTTCATATGAGGCTGTAAGAAAACAGCGTCTTGATGTCTTCGGCGTAATGCTCAGAAGTATCGGCGTTAAACTCGCCGTAGCCGTAGTCAAGAAAGCCGTTTCTGTTCTTTCCGAAAATGCCGAACAGATTAGTGTATCATCACTGACATATTCAAGTCTCGCCGAACTCTATGGTCTTTTTGACTGCTTTGATATGACAACCGTTGTTGTAAATCCGAAAACAGCTTCCAAAATAGCCGCTATGGAACAGCTGAGCGATACTAAAATCTCATCGGACGGAAAAATGATTCTTCCTTTCGGCTCTGAACTTGTAAAAACTTCCGCTGTCGGCGAAAATACTATCATCGGAATTGACAGGAATTTCGCACTTGAATTTATTACAAGCTCCGGTCTTGTGCTTGAAACAGATAAGCTCATCGACAGACAGCTTGACCAGATAACTGTATCTATCACCTGCGGATTCCGCAAGATAACTCCAAATGCTGTAAACAAAATCGTGATTGCATAAATATAATAATATCTCTTATCTGCGTTCACAGAATAATTTTTTATTCTGTGAACGCAGGTTTATATTATATCAGAAAAGGTGATTCATATGGAAAAAGAAATACTCGAAAAAATAAATAAATTCACAAGACGTGAATTTTCAGAGGACGAACTTTATACATTTAGCGTAATACTGTGCGATAATGAAATAGACAGGGACGGCGAGCGGTTTTCCGAAAGTGCACTCAGAACTCTTCAGAAACTTTTTATCGGTATAACCGGTATCTTTGACCATAATGCCAGCACTTCAAACCAGACAGCAAGAATATATGACACGGAAATAGTCACAGACGAAAGCCACACCACAAAAACCAATGAGCCTTATCAGTATCTTAAAGGCTTTGCATATATGGTAAGAACAGACGACAATAAAAATCTCATTGCAGAAATAGACGGCGGTATCAAAAAAGAAGTCAGCATATCATGTACCGCAAGCCGTAAAATATGCAGTATATGCGGAAGAGATAAAATTAAAAACAGATGCGGTCATGTAAACGGAAAAAGTTACAGCAATCGTATCTGCCATACGGTTCTCGACGGAATAACCGACGCTTATGAATGGAGTTTCGTTGCAGTTCCTGCACAGGTGAACGCCGGTGTAACAAAAAAGTTCATGTACAGTATCGGTGAAAAATCAGCTTCAGAAACGGAAAAACAATCCGAAAACAGTCTTTGTCGTGACATAATCAGAGAGGCTTTTGTAAGAGACGGTATTCGGGGAGCAGAAAACGTATCTGAAAAAATGAAAAATATGAATGAATCTGAACTCTCGATTCTTAAACGTTCATATGAAAGAATAAAAGGCAAAGGAATAACCGTTCAGCTTATGCCTGAAACGGAAAATATATCATCGGCATTACAGTATAAAATATAAATACGGGAGATACAGAAATGGAAAACGATAAAATAAAAACACTTCTCGTGCTTTTTACTCATGAAGAATACAACGAAATTATGGACGAATTTCTGAATCTCGCAAAAAAAGAAATTTCAGATATTCTCCGGCCGGATGCCGATTCCACAGACAGCCGGCTGAATTTCCTTTGTGCAGCTATTGCAAATTACCGCTATCAGCAGGCATTGTCTGCGTGCGACAGAAGCGAATATACCTACGCCGGAAAAATGATAAATCCATCTTCGGAAACAATTGTAAATTTCGCCGAAAATCTTGTACGTGACTATTATCAGCTGTGCCGTGACCTCATAAGACCACAGAATTTCATGTTTATGGGCATAGACAGGGAGCTGACAGAAAGTGAATGATATAATTACAAATATCAGTGCAATATTGAAAGAAAACGGAAATCAGAACGTTTACACCGTCTACGATGCACAGCCGGTTCGGGATAAGGGAAAATATTTTACAATCATCGGAATGAAAAGCTTCAAACCTCATATTCCGCTGTACACAGATACAATAATGTATATATTCGCCGACGCAGAAGCAGAAATAACTGTAATCGCCCCGAAAGAATGCACTGAGGAACAGCTTTACGATTATTATATAACCAATATTGAAATGCCACTGTCAAAAATTATGGGAATAAACAGCGGTATACAAAGTATAGAATACGGAACAGACCGTGTAACCGGCAGATTAAAACTTACCATAATTCTCAGAACAGAAGCATGTCAAAAATTTCCACTGAAAGGAGACTGAACAGAATATGGCGGTACTTACAGTACGTAAACCGGAAATTGTTATGTTGAATACAATCAAGATTTACTGCGAAAGCTGTAAAATAACCGGAACAACTACTTACTATGAAGAAGCTACAGCAAGTGAGTATCCATATATGACAAATAAATGCAAAAAAGCAGCAAGGGTAACATTTACAGGCAGAATATATGATGAAGATACACCAATGCGTTGTGCAATGTATATAACCAACAACAATGGTAATAAAATAAATCAGATAATTTATCGGGGAATCAAGTTTGAAAACTGCGTGATAGTAGGATTTAAAATCGAGGATAACGGCATAAACTATGTTACAGCAAGCATAACCGTTGCTGTTCCGAATATAGTAAAATCTGCTTAATGGAGTAATATATATGACAGATTGCAGAGTTAGAATAACACATACAGACGGCAGGGAAGAAGAATTATCATCAGTACTCAGCATTATATTCACAAAAGATGTCTACACACCTTATACACAGCTTACACTTACATATATTGACTGGAAAGACAACCTTCCGGAAGATATTCTGGAAGTCAAACTTGTAATGTGGAGTACAATAATTCATCACGGCCCGATAGACAGCTATAAGGTAGTGACAGAGCATGGCAGAAAAAGAGGAATAATAATATCACGGGGATTTACAGCTGCTCTTATAGAAAATCAGATAGAACCTAAAATGTATCTGGATATAAGCCTGAACAGACTATTTGATGAATATGTAACACTTCCATATATTCAGCATGAAAACAATTCAGAATCTGACTATATCTTCGTTAAAAAAAATACTCCCATATGGGAGGCGGCGGTCGCTCTCGCATATAAGCGAACAGGAAAATATCCGTATATACGAAATGCAAATACCGTAATGATGAATATGCCGGAAAAGCCGGCAAAAAAATCATATACGGACGATTTGGTAATAACATACGGAACTGAAATTATGCCACGTCATCTTATAAGTCACTATCATATGGCTGATTTGGACGGAACATACGGCAAATATGATTATGTGGAGCAGGAAGCCGTCAACA
Organism: uncultured Ruminococcus sp.; assembly: GCA_947178575.1. Taxonomy (GTDB): domain Bacteria; phylum Bacillota; class Clostridia; order Oscillospirales; family Ruminococcaceae; genus Ruminococcus. Next base: position 23,447 of record CAMWYX010000019.1, read on the forward strand.
GACGCATAGTCCGCCACAGATATTTTGAACTCGACAGACGTTTTCTTAATGACCCGATAAAAGCCTGCGAATTTCGTGCAGCATACGCAAAACGAGGATTCAAACGGCATTTTTTTAAATACAGCGGATATAAATTCGAGGATTTAAACGATATTGTTACATATAATGACATAGTTGAGGAACGTATAAAAGCATTAAAGATAGTCAGCAATACAAAGGGCTTATTTACGGAAATCAGCGTGTATAAAGATGACGGTTTTTCTCAGGATTGATATTCCGTGACAATGAAACGCTTCATGGAATATATTATACTATGGAGTGATTTGAATGATGAAACAACTCAGCGAATTAAAAGAGAATGAAACCGCAGTAATAGAATCAGCTGATTTATCGGCATTATCTGATTCCGGCGCATTTCTTAAAGAAATAGGATTTGTCAGCGGAACAGTTATAAAATGCCTGCACCGGAGCTTTTCAGGAGACCCGACCGCTTATCTGATAAAAGGAGCTGTAATAGCACTGCGCCGAAGTGATTCCGACAAAATAAAGTGCCGAATTATATAACCATATTTAAAAAAATCCTGTCCGGTATTTAAAAATACTGAACAGGATTTTTTGTTTATGCCATTTTCTATTCAACGGAAATAATATAATAATAAACAGGCTGTCCGCCGTTTACAAGCATAACTTCTATTTTATCACTGAGCTTTGATTCTAAAAGCTGATGTAATGCCTCAGCACTTTCTTCAGTAACATCAGAACCATAAATCAGAGTTACATAGCTTGCACCGCTCTTGACGAGCTTTTTGACGAGTTTCAGTGTGGCTTTGGAAATATCCTTTTCCGTGAATGCAAGTTTTCCGTTATCAAGAGCGAGAATCTCACCCTCTTTTATGGAATGACCGTCAAATTCCGAATCACGTGCCGAAAAAGTAACAAGACCTGTAGAAACCTTTTCAAACGATTTTGTCATATTCAATCTGTTTTCAGGGAAATCAGCGTATTCATCAAAAGCCATCATTGCGGAAATTCCCTGCGGAATTGTTCTTGTCTGCAAAACGCACACGTTTCTGTCGGTAAGTTTTACCGCCTGTTCGGCAGCCATTATTATATTTTTATTATTTGGCAGAACGAATATATTATGTGCCGGAGTTGAAAGTATTGCACGCAGAATATCATCTGTAGACGGATTCATGGTCTGACCGCCTTTGACTACAACATCTGCTCCGAGGTCAGTGAAAAGCGAAACAAGACCGTGACCGGCAGCAACGGCAACAAATCCGAAATCTTTTTCGGGTTCGGCAGGAGTAAATCCAGCCTGTTTTTCCTGAGCTTCACGAACTTTGTTTTCATGCTGAATACGCATATTTTCGATTTTCGGGCGTGGGTCGTTGAGAAAGTCTCCGAATTCAAGAGCTTTCTGCAAAGCATTCCCTGGATTATCAGTGTGAACGTGAACTTTTATTATTTTATCATCATCAACCAGTACAACACAGTCTCCGATAGTTTCGAGATACGCACGGAGCATAAACGGGTCGGGACAGCCGTCACGTTTACGAAGCATAAATTCAGTGCAGTATGTATAGGTAATATCATCATCATACTGACTTACAGCGGTTTTGAAAGAATCATTGTTATTTTCGGCTGATTTTTCAAAAACGGACTCGGCAATACTTCCGCCGGCGAAAACGTCGCTCATTGCACGGATAATAATTGAAAATCCCATACCGCCGGCATCGACAACGCCGGCTTTTTTTAGCTGTGGTAGCATATCAGTCGTTTTTGCGAGTACGGATTCAGCTTCCGAACATATATCTTCCCAGAAAAGAACGTCACTGCTTACGGACAATGCGGATTCGGCAGCCTTTTCGGCAACAGCACGTGAAACGGTCAGAATTGTACCTTCCACCGGTTTCATTACCGCTTTGTATGCCGAATCAACGCCGATAGCAAGTGCAGAAGCAAAATCCTGACAGCCGGCTTCCGATTTTCCGGCAAGACCTTTTGAAATTCCACGGAAAAGAAGTGAAAGTATAACTCCGGAATTTCCTCTCGCACCCCTCAGAAGAGCATCGGCAGTAACTCTGGCAACTTCGGAAACCGGAACATTATCGGGCATACGTTCCAGAACGTCCACAGCATTCCCGATAGTCATTGACATATTAGTACCCGTATCACCGTCCGGAACCGGATATACATTGAGTTCGTCCACGATTCTTTTTTTATTGTTTATAGTAATTGCAGCAGAAATAACAGCATCTCTGAATAAAGCACCATTTATCAAAAAAATACCTCCTGATTCGGAACGTGCTTACACGCTTTAATTATTCATTTCGTCAACATATACATTGACAGCGTTTACTTTTATATCGGCAGTTTCCTCCAATGTGAAAATTATTTTGTGGGTAATACTTTCAACAGCAGCAGAGATATTAGTGCCGTAAGTGACTTTTATATGCAGATTGACAGTAATTCCGCCGTTTTTATCAGCATGAACAACAACGCCTTTGCGTCTGAATAATTTTCCGTGAGTGAGAGATGAAACAGCATTGCGGAAAGTGTTCACACTACAGACATCGGCAACTCCGAAGCAGTCACAGACAGCGTGGCGGACGAGTTCAGTTATGAAATTTTCGGATAAAGATATTCTGCCGATATGATTTTCAAAACCAACCATAAAAATTATACCCCTTCAAAAACATATAGATTTATTATAACATACTATGCGTGAAATTGCAACATCTGCAAAAATAAATTTCACACCGGTTATATATTGATTATTCCCATAGACTGGAGAAGCAGAATCAGAAGCATAACCGGAGCTACAAACTTTATCATTACGATATACAGAGTTTTTCTGCCGAATTTATGTTTTCCCTGTGTTACTTCATCAATTACGAATTTTGGCTTTACTACCCACCCGATAAGGATACTCGTAAGAAAAGCAACAAGAGGCATCATGATATAATTGCTTATGTAATCGAAAACATCAAGTATCTGTGCTGTTGAACCGTTCGGGAGCGTTATTTCAAAATAAAGCACATTATATCCCATACAGACAATAACCGCAGCGATAAGTGAATACACCGCAACTATAACCGAACTTTTCTTTCTGCTTAATCCGAATTTATCCATCATACTTGAAACAATAGCCTCCATAACCGAAACAGATGAAGTTACCGCCGCAAACGAAAGAATTATGAAAAATAAAAGTCCGATAAATTTTCCGGCAGTTCCCATTGCGTTGAAAACTTTTGGAAGCGATACAAAAACAAGTCCCGGACCGCCTGCCATTCCCTCACGTCCGCTGAAAGTAAATACAGCTGGAACTATCATCATACCAGCCAGTAAAGCCATTATGGAATCGAAAAACTCTATTCTGTTTACGGATTCCATAAGATTTGTTTCTTTCTTTGCATAAGAACCGTATGCCACCATGATTCCCATTGCAACGCTTATCGAAAAGAAAAGCTGTCCCATTGCGTCCATGATAACAACAAAATAATCCTTTATTTTCATACCCGAAACATCAGGAATCATATAAACTTTCAGTCCCTGAAGTCCTGTTCTTGTCACGCCGTTTTCGTCTGTATGCTTTATCGTAAGCGAATATATCGAAATACCTACAACAAGGACTACCAATATCGGCATAAGTATCTTGCTGAATTTCTCGATTCCCTTTTCAACACCGCAGAAAACTATGAAAGCCGTTATAGCAAAATAAATGAACATCCAGACTATAGGTTCTACATTCTGTGAAATATAATTCCCGAAAAATCCGTCTGCTGCGGCATCTGAGCCGGACATTGTGACGTACAGCGAAAGATATTTAAGTAACCAGCCTCCGATTGAACAATAATATGGCAGAATTATTATAGGAACAAGACAGGCAAGTATTCCTATACCGCCCCATTTCGGGTGAACCGCCTTGTATGCAGTCAGTGCACTCTGTCCGGTGTTTCTGCCTATGGCAATTTCCGTTGTCAGAAGTGTAAATCCGAATGTCAGTGCAAGTATAATATATACAAGAATGAAGATTCCTCCCCCGTCTTTAGCCGCAAGATACGGAAAACGCCATATATTTCCCAATCCTACGGCACTTGCGGCAGCAGCCATAATAAATCCGAATTGCCCTGAAAAATTTCCTCGTGTTATCTTTTTTTCCATTTTAATTTACTCCTATGTTTTTATTTATTAAATAGAAATGAACATAGAAACATTATATCATATTATGTACAAAATTACAATAGAATCAAATAGAATTTTTATTTAATATTTGTCCGTCGCAAATCTGTATGTATATTTCTGATAATAAAAAAACATGACCCGTATCAAACGGAATTGATACAGGTCGATTAATTAAATATCAGTTGTCAATTATTTTTTTATAGTTTTCCTCTTCTGCTTTTTCCTGAGCTTCCTTGTCGGCTTTTTTTACGGCAGAAGATGCACTTTTTCTGCTTTTTGCCATAAGAACAACCGCAAAAACCACAACTACAATAATAACTCCGATTCCGACAATTATAAATGCAAGATTTTTAAGACTTCCGTCAACGGTAGTATATTCTATTTTGTTTGATTTTGCATACTTTGCACATGCGGAATCAGAAAATACGCTCATGGAAAAGCCATCGTCCGGAACATATCCGCCGTTTTCATCAAGTAAGAATCCGAAAGCATAATCCCCTATTTCCGTAATACTGCTTGGAAGATTTATCTGTTTCAGTGACGAACATGATGTAAATGCACCTGTGCCTACGGATTTTGTACCCTCGGCAATCACGGCACGGCTCAACGACGTACAGTTAAAGAAAGCTCCTTCTCCTATTTCCTGAAGTGAAAGCGGAAAGTCAAGAGTCTGCAAAGAAACACAGTTCTTGAATGCAACATCTGCAATCGATGAAAGTCCCTCCGAAAAATCAATGCTTTTAAGGCTTGTGCAGTAGCCGAAAGAATCTTCACCGATAAAGCTTACAGATGACGGAATAAACAGATTTTCGATACCTGCACAAACCGAAAAAGCACCAGCATCAATAGTGGTTACACCGTCGGGGATATATACATCTCCGGTAAGCTTTGCGGAGGCTCGGCAGATATTTGTCTTTGAGCTGTTGTAAAGTATTCCGTCTTCAAATTTGTAGCTTGCACAGGCGGAGGAATCGAAATTCTCGATTGAACTGCATTCCGCAAACGCCATAGGCTGAATAGATGAAAGTTCACCTGGCAGTCGGACATCTGTCAGAAACGAACAGTTATAAAAAGCATACGAAGAAATAGTATTCACAGAATCAGGAATATCAATAGAAGCAAGATTTGTACAGCCCATAAACATTCCGCTGGAAATTGCCGTAATCCGGCTTGGCAGTGTGATTGATTTAAGCGATGTACAGCCGGCAAATGCATTTGAACCGATAGACGTAATACTATCCGGAATCTTAAGCGATGAAATATTGGTGCAGTTCGCAAAAGCATTATCACCGATAGCGGTAACCGCATAACCGTTCCGCAGTTCCGGAATATCGTTTATTATGGCGGTAGATTCACATGAAGTAATTGTATACGAACCTCCCACGAGTTCAAAGGTAAACGTTCCGTCCGTAAGCGGTTCGCCTACGTCCTGAATCTGTTCCTCTGCATAGGCGAACAAAGAACCTGCGGAAATCATTATTGCAAAAGAAACAGCAGATGCGAAAAATCTTTTAACTTTCATTGTTATTTTCCTCTTTCTTTCCGGCAGATTTTTTTCTTTGTGCAGATTTTTTTTCTTTTTTCTTTCTGGAAGCAGATTTGCCGATAAAAATTCCGGAAACAATAAGAATCAACAGAGCGACAGCACCGCTTATCACATAGATAAATATTTTATCAACGTTTTTACTGCCAATTGCTACAGTACCGCTTACAACCTCGATACCGCAGGCAACGGCGTATTTATAGCCGAGAGTATCCTCATCAGCGTATATTTTATATCCGTCCACGACCGAATACGGCATTATATTTGTTGCTCCGGACTGAGCATATTGCTCCATATTAGCCTGAATGTCGGCGGCGAGTTCCTCGTCATAGTCGTAGCCGAAAGCATAGTCGCCGATTGTTTCTATTCCGTCGGGAATACGTATTCCCGAAAGCGATGTACAGCCTAAAAACGCATTTACTCCCACAAACTTTATATTGTCAGACAGCTTTACGGAAGATATTTTCGGACAGCCTTCAAAGGCATAATGATTTATAGTTTCCACAGCTGGAAGATTTACTTTTTCAACAAACTGATTGTAGCAGAATCCCGAAACAGCTATTTCCTTACATGAATCCGGAGCGGTAAATTCTGTATCTTCTTTCATCATAGGATATGTAATCAACAGCGACATATCTTTATTATACAGCACGCCGTCAAGTGAAGAATACTCCCCGTCGCCCTCTCCTGTATTTATTTCTTTAAGGGAAGTGCAGAAAAGGAACGGTTCATCTCCGGCTATTTCCTTACAGTTTCCGGAAATCGTGATACTTTCCACAGTCGCCGGAAATGCATTTTCACCGATTTTTAATATAGTATCCGGAAGAATAATTTCCGGAGAACTGCAATTGCTGAACGCTTCGTCATAAAGTGATGTCACAGAATAGCCGTCAATTTCCTCCGGAACATTTACTACAGAATCAATGGAATTACAGCCGGTTATGCAGGCTTCGCCGTCAATTACTGTATATTCAAAGTTACCCGACCGCTGTATATTAAGAGCATCATATTTCTCGGCACGTTCAGCGGTTTCCGTAGTCATGAACGTAAAGTTGTTGGCATAATCATAGTCTGCGTCGGTATCGGTAGCATATATCTGTGCGGCAGAATTGGCATCTCCGATAATAAGAAATCCCTCGACTGCATTTTCATCTTCATCATATCCGAAAGCACAATATCCGATTGATTCAACACCGGAGGGTATTTTCACTTTTGTGAGTGCGGTATCCTGAAAAGCACCCTGTCCGATTTCTGTCAGATACGGCGGAAGTTCCACGGCTTCCAGAGATTTGCAGCTCATAAAGGCGGCAAGCCCGATAGAAAAAGTACTTTCAGAAAAACTTACTTCTTTAAGTGTTGTACAGTTGACCAGAGCCATAATTCCTATTTCTTCCACAGCTGTACTGCTCATATCAATTTTTTCCAGTTTTTCGTTGTAGCTAAGACAGTGGCGGTTCATGGTTTTCAGGGAATCAGGCAGAATTATTTCCTGAAGTTCTGTACCGTAAACCGCAGCTATTCCAAGAGTTTCAACGCCGTCCGGAATAGTGAACGACGTTCCGGATTTGGCGGTAGGATAGCACATCAGAGTTTTCATATCCTTTGTGAACAGAACACCGTCCTCAGAAGTGTAATTTTCATTTGCACTGTCAACAGTTATTTCCGTGAGATTTTCGCACGGAGCAAAAGGATTTTCAGCAGAAATATAAACTATAGAATCCGGAAGATTTATCTTCACAGCCGGAAGCGACATAAATGTATCCTTTTCAATTTCGGTAACCGGAAATCCGTCTATTTCCGCAGGAACAAAAATTTCCTGCTCCTGTGATGTACAGGCAGTAATATGAGCGTTTCCGTCGTCGTCGGCATAATATGTCCAGTCTCCGGAAACAATTGTTCCGGAATCTGTTATTGTTTCAGAAAATCCGGTATCTTCATCTTCGGCATTGGTATATACAGCCGGCATTGATGAAATTCCGGAAACAAAAAGTGTGCACACTGCAAGTACAGCAGTTATTCTATATTTTTTCATTTTTATATCCTCATTTCAGTATTAACAAGTTATATTTAATATTTTTAATATCCACAGATAATTATATCACGGGAATACGTAAAAATCAATCTGTTTCAGATATTTTTCAGCATATCAACACAGATTCTTATTTCTTTTTAATAAATTCATCATATTTATCGCATATTTCTTTGGTCTCTCCGAAATCAATCTGTTTTCCTTTTTCAATCCACAGAACTTTTGTAGCCATTCTCCGAATCTGTGCAAGAGAATGCGAAACAAGAATCGTTGTCGCTCCGCTTTTGATAATCTCAAGCATTTTTTTTTCGCTTTTTTTCCGGAATCCTCCGTCACCTACGGAAAGCACTTCGTCAAGAATCAATATTTCCGGCTGGACAAGGCAGGCAATCGAAAAGGCAAGCCTTGATTTCATACCGGAAGAAAGATGCGAAAATTTTCTGTTCTCAAACTCCTTGAGTTCCGCAAAATCAATTATACTGTCATATGTCCGATTCATGAAATCACGTGTATATCCGAGCATCGCACCACGCAGAAATGTATTTTCACGGACTGTCAAATCACCGTCAAATCCTGTGCCGAGTTCGAGCAGAGAAGCAATATTTCCATGTACAGCCATAGTTCCGGCAGTAGGACGCATTATTCCGGAAATTACCTTGCAAAGCGTGGATTTTCCTGCTCCGTTAGTTCCGATTACTCCTAAGAGTTCTCCCTCGTCAAGCGAAAACGTAATGCCGTCAAGAGCTGTAAATTCTTTCTGGACGTATGTTCCTTTGAGTTTCTGTATTATGACATCTTTCAGTCCTCTGTTGGTGAAATCGCCCACTATATAAGAAACAGAAATATTATTGAGTTCTATTTTTTTCATAAATCACCTTAAATATAATACATGAATTTATAATTATATTTCTTGTATATAATCATACCCGTAATCAGTACCGCAAGAGCATATACCGCACAAAGAACATGAATCCACCATGCCGGAACAATTCCGCCGATAACTACCTGCCTGAAATACGTTATATACACATACACAGGATTGCAGTAAAACAGCTTCTGTATTTTTTCCGAATACGCCGATACATTATAGAAAATTGCCGAAAGATACATCAGAAGCTGTGTAAAAATATCATAAAGATATTGAATATCCTTGAAAATCACAAAGAGTGCCGATAATATAAATCCAACTCCGATATTGAATATCAGCAGACAGACCACCGGATAAACCAGCAGAAAGAAACGTGGAGAAAATGAAATCCCGTCAACAGCTACAAAAATAAAATATATTATCAGCGTCAGCCCGAAATTTATGCAGGAACTCACTTCCTTTGAAATCATGAACAGATATTTCGGTACATTGATTTTCTTGATTATATTCGCATTTGACATAAGAGCGTGCATACCGCCGTTTGTGGCATCTTTGAAAAATGAAAATATTAAATTTCCTGAAAAAAGATATATTATATAATGCTCCGTATTCCTGCCGAAAAATCTCGTGAATACAACCGCCATAACTATAAGCTGTAAAAGCGGTGAAAGTATACTCCAGAACATACCTAAAACAGTCCGCTTATATTTTTTCTTGAAATCACGTTTTACCAGTTCTGAAAAAAGAAACTCGTATTTTCTGATTTTTTCTATCTCTTTTTTTATTTCCTCAACCATACACCCTCCGATTATTTTCTGTCGGATTCGGATTTTTCAAGTCTTTCAAGTTCACGTTTTTGTCTGATTGGTTCAAGCTGTGCCGACGCAGATTCGTATGACAAATCACGCTCATATATATCCATTGTACGCAGTCTGAGCGAGAGTATTCTCGTATCGCCGGCAGATGCACGCAAATCACAGCGACGATATACATGGGAAAACTGAAATCCTATCTGAACTTTGCCGTCCTCTCCGATAATGTTTTCCGGAATATCGAGAATAATATAGTCGCATTTTTTGCGGAAAATTTCATTGGATAAAAGAGTGTGACCATTTACGCTTATTTTTGCATCTATTCTGTACTGCTTGTAATAAAAATACGGTTCAAAATATATCTGCACAGCGAGACCGTTTTTCGGTTTCGGAATAAAGAAACTGAAATAAGCTTTTTTCCGTACTATCCATCTGCCGTTGGGTGATGCGAGTTCGATTCCGAAAGTCTCAATATCTGTATCACGGGCAAAGTCAAAAGTTTCATTGAGCGGTATATGATACAGTATTTTTTTATCGTTCTTCATGCTGACAAGCAGATTGTAAAAACGCTCACAGAATCCGCCGTTATAATAGAAAAATCTGTCACGCTTGATTTTTTCTTCCGGAGTAAGGGCAAATCCTGTCATGTGATAATTTTCCAGCTTGTCCATACATTCATCAACTGTATTCACAACATTGAATATAATGTCCATCTTGCTTGAATACGGGTCGGCGAGGTCTGTTTTGTGACCGTATTTCAGACAATCCTCACTGTCCGGAATATTCAGGAATATCGACGGCTTGTGCTGAAACCACATTTCAAAGCACATTGAAGAATAATCCGTGATGAGTATTGCGGAATCCTTTTTTGCTCCGGCTATTTCATCGTCCTCCAGAATCTTAACGCCTTCGAGCAAACCGCTTCCGCATACCTGCAATACACTGTGATGAAGTGCGATTTTTAAAGTGTATCCGTTTTCTTTCACAAACTTCTGGAAACGTGGATTTTCAAGCAGTCCGACAATTGTTTTTACATATACAGTATCCTTGAGTTCGTCCTCCGGAATATTTTTCAGATACCGGCGGTGCGTGAAATAAATAAAGATACTTTTTTCCGAACCGGATTTTTCAGAATCAAGCAAATCCCAACGGAAGAGACCGTTTTTGATTAGGTCATCTTCTTTATAACAGGCACGTTCCATAAAAATTTTTTTCTCAAAGTCGTTGCTTATCATAAGCTTGTCAAACAGAAATTTGCTGTATGATGACTGTGAAATAAAATCGTCCTTAAAGAAAGTAATTCCGTGCTGAGTAAAAATCGAATACACATAAGGACTTCTTTTGACGGCTTCCGTAATGCCTATGCGCAGAGAATGCAGAACCTGAAATCCTCCGCAGATGAACTTTGTAGTCTTGAAAAGTTCATTCATTCGTCTGGCAAATTCCTCGATTTTTTCGGGAGAATATTCAATGATGTTTTTTCCGTATTTACTTTTTAATTCCGGATATGCGGAGCATTTTTCATTGATTATATAATATGGTATGAAATGCCTGTTTTTCTGGGAATATATATATTTGAAAAGTTCAAATTCGTCCTGCGGAGATGTATCTGCCTCGACAATGAAATCACAGCAGATTACCTTGTTTCTTTCTGTTTCAAGCTGCATTGACATAGCAAATTCGTGAGCTATATAACGCCTGAAAAGTTTATCCCTTAATTTATTTGCTTTTTCCAGCATATGATTTTCCTTTCAGATAAATAAAATAAATTTCACTAAACTCTATATTGTATTATTATATCATATTATCCGAAAAATTGCAACAGTCGCAGAAATAAAATTCCTTTCTGTAATTTCTGGCTGTGAACCTGCCTGCGGCGGCTCGCCGCTTATATCATATTATCCGGAAAATTGCAACAGTCGCAGAAATAAATTCCTTTCTGTAATTTCTGGCTGTGAACCTGCCTGCGGCGGCTCGCCGCTTA
>CAMWYX010000020.1 GCA_947178575.1 uncultured Ruminococcus sp.
TTATTATACAACAATTTATCTGGCTTGTCAATATTTTTCATACGGCATTCATCCCACACTTTCGCTCACTTCGTTCGCTTAGAAGTGGGGGGATTCTGCCGATAATCAGATAAAATAAATCTGCTGAAAAGATATGCACCACATTTTCATGAAAACAGATTCCCATAATCTGACATCATTTCCATGTTGTTGCGAAATCTTCGTCTGTTTCCAGTTTTTCGGCGTTTGATGCAAGTGTATCAACAAATGATTTTGATATATGGAATCTGCTTTCGCCGTCTATAACTATAAGTGCCGTCATTGATGTCTGTTCATAAAATTCAATATTTACGTCCTCGCCTGTATACGTATCCCTGTACGTAATTGATGCCATAGGCTCGCCTGCCGGAATTTCCTCGCCAAGTGCGAAATCCTCCGCATTTGCGCTTATAAGAAAACTATAGAAAAGCCGGTAACGCTCCGAACTGAATTCACTTCCGTTAAGAGTTGCACTGAAATGCTCCGATTTGAGCGATTCAATTTCCTCGTCGGGATTTATGCGTCTGACATCGAAAGCATATTCATTTCCGCCTGCCGTTACCTTAAGATTTTCAACGTTCCATACATATGTTGCCATGAATATTCTTGATGCAATATCCACAGGCTCGATGTAAGTCCATCTTGCCTTTTCCTCTTTGACGATATATATAACGCTTCCGCCCTCAAGCATCGCATAACTGCATTTTCCGCTGTCCTCGTAGGTAAAAGGCTCACTTAAAAGAAGTGTATATGTGTTTCCGTCATTGCATTTCATAGTTACCGTGCAGAACGGCGTTTCCAGACCGGCTTCTGCAATATCTGCATCACTACAGTGAACAGAGTATATATCATCTGCCGAAAGCCCGAACATTCCGGTAGTAATATCGGAAGAACGCTCAACGGCAAGATAAGCCCTTGCCGGTTCAACCATGATATGCGTTGCAGAAGTTCCGCCGTTGTAATTTTCGTCATCGTTCATTGCGTCATATTCAAGAAGTATATCCGTATCAAGATTCTCACGCTGTATACGCAGACTTTCCACAACCGGATATGTCTCCGGAGCTTCAAGAATCGTCGTACTTACAAAATCCATAATTGTATTGCTGTAGTTTGCAAGTGCGGAATTTCTTACGGTAAATACTGTATCAAGACCGTCTATCATAACATAGCTGACGTTTCCCACCGGTGCTTCATCGCCTATAATCATACGGCGTTTTGTACCCGATTCGTATTCCACTTCGATTTCCGCCGTCGGGGAATCAAGCCCGAACTTTGCAATATCCGTGCAGTTCTCCTCGATTGTCGCCTCCGATGTAAGACCGTTGGCATTGTTTGCCAGCGTGCTTATCATACTTGTTTTCATGGCAACATCTTCATATCCGTCAATAGTATATGTCACATTTTCCGAACCGGAAGATTTCTCCTGAACTACAAGAAATCCGCCGGAACTGTTTTTTATGCTGACCTGCTTTACAATTCCTTCAAGGTCTGCACCGGTATCGGGGTCTGTTCCCGTCACGGTATCGTCTCTTATAAGAATTTTAACGTCCTGCTCCGGTTCTGATACAGAGCTTTCCGGCTCACTTTCTTCATCAGGCTGTGTAAGCATGAGTGCCGCAAGACCTCCGCCCATAACTGCCAGAACAGCAGTAAGTCCGATAATACTTTTAACTGCTTTTTTCATTTATTCTTTCTCCATACCAGAACTATAACTCCCGCAGCTGCAATCAGCAACGGAATAACCACAACCACAACCACCAGAATAATTCTTGCCATAGATGTGGAAATAGAAAGCGTATACTGCTCAAGAGCCTTTTCAGGAATTATATCGCCTGCTTCCTTTCCTGTCATGCCGTTTACGATATTCAGTACCGCATTTGCATTATTATATGTGGTCGTACCGGATAAAACAAGTTCGTCAAGCATGAACGGACTTCCTATAACAAGAAGTTCACTGCCGTATACATCAAGTCCTGACGCTGTTTCTCTGCGTGATTTGACCACAATATTATATGATGCCTTTTCTTCGGAAACTTCATTTCCCTCATCAAGCGATACAAGATATGAAGTATCGGAAGAACTGATGAGTTCTGTAACAATGCTTTCGTTGTTCTTGCTGAGAATAGTTATAGGTCTTGCCTGCGGAGCAACTATCGGAAGTGATTCGTTCTGCAATGTTCCCACTGCTTCGGCATTGCTGATATTTACGGTAGGAGCATACGTCACGCTTCCGAGTGCCGAAACAGTCGCCTGAACCATTCGGCTGTCATCAAAAACAGCTGATTTTTCAACCTGTATTTTCCAGTCTGCAAGAAATTCCGTGATGTTGGGCAGATTTGTTGCGTAAAAGTTCGGAATATATATCATGCTTTTCTGATAGTTTCCGTTATTGTAAAGAAAATCGCTGAGTTTTGAAATAATATCCGCTGTGAAATCTATTCCCGGTGCGGCAACAATTACCATATCATATGCATCTGTGCTGAGGTCGTCTGTTCCGATGTCTATTTCCGTGCAGTCATAGCCGTTCTTTGAAAGGAAATTTCTTACAGATGAGGCAATGGACGAATGAACCTGGTCAATAATCGGGCTTCCGTTCATGCTCGAAACAACTGCCGCACGTACAGGATTTGCATCTGTAACAGCCTTTACGGCGGAAGTCAGAACGCTTTCCCCTGCGAAAACCATGCTGATATTCTGCTGACTGCTGTTCTGCGAAGGGGTAATCATTCCGGCGACTTCCGACGGCGATATGAATTTTATTCTTTCACCGCACTGAATAACTATTCCGCCCTCTGTAATATCTCCGGTATAGTATTTGCTCCAGCGTGAAACTGCGTCCGGATTCTTGTTTATATCAATATATTTCACCGTAATGCTTCCTGCTCCGGATTCGGCATATACAGAATATTTGTCAAGAATCTCCGGAATAATATCATACGGACAGTCAACAATCACTCCGTAATACTGATAGAACATATTCTTATACTGAACTGACATACTGTCAAAATAATCCTTTGTTGTGGTGACGGTTATTTCAACGTTTTTGTCTATGTTTTTCAGTGCTTCGATTGACTGCTCACTCAGTTCATGGCGGTTATCGGGAGTAAGGTCGAGCTTTACCGGATAGCGTTTCATCATAAGTCCGCACATCAGATTAAGCACAACCACAATAGCAATCACAAGAACTATAACAACCGCCGACACCGAACCGAACCGGAGTTTTTTCAGATTTTTCTTTTCCTTCGGCTTCTTTGCTTTTTTCTCCGGCTTTTTATCCGGATTTTCTGCAATTTCTTTTTCTTTATCCTTAGCCATTTGTAACTCCTTTCCTATCAGCCCCAGCGTCTCTTGTCGAGAACTCTCACAGTGAAGAAATTAAACAGAAACGCTACACTGAGAAAATATACGACACTGGAAAGATTGAAGATTCCCTGAGTAAATTCAATATACTTTGAATAGAATGCAAGCGACATAACAGAATTTCTCAGAAATTCAACCGGAATACTTGCTGCAAGTGAATCCATAAGATAAAGCACGAAAAGCACAAACATACCGATTACCGCAGATGCCATCTGATTTTCGGTCAGCGACGATATAAAAAGTCCGATAGCTATAAAAGCCGCTCCGAGAAAAAGCATTGCAAAATAATTTCCCAGAAGTGTTGACCATACAACCTCACCGCATAATGCAATTATGACTGCGTATATAAATACTATGCTTTCGGCAATCACGAAAAGCGTAAGTGCCGCAAAATATTTTCCCAGAACAATCGACGAAAGCCCTACCGGTGCAGTCAGAAGTCCCTGGTCTGTACGGTTTTTCTTTTCCTCGCTCAGAAGTTTCATTGTCAGAATAGGTATCAGGAAAAGAACAATCAGAAACATCGAGCCGAACATCGGCGACATATCGGACATTCCTGAACCTATAACGCCTATCGAAAAAAACAATCCCGAAAACAATGCGAATCCTGCAAGAAATACGTATCCTACTCCCGAGGTGAAAAACGCATTCATTTCACGTCTGTAAATAGCTCCCATTATTCTTCACCCTCCTCTTTGTCATCTCCGAATATCATTTCCATTCCGGCTACAGCGTCTTTGGCTTCGTCTGATATTCTTTCCTGAACAGAAGCAATATCGCCGGAAGTTATCTTCAGGAAGATGTCCTCAAGAGTCATATCCGAAAGCTGGAGCATAAGTATATTCCAGCCCTTTTCACGGCAGAGTGCATTCACCGCACGGCGGACATCGGTCTTTTCATCGGCTTCGATGTCATAATCGTAAATGCCTTTTTCCCGTTCCATATCGGCACGGACATATTTTATACCGCCGAGTGATTTAAGTGCATTTGTTATCTCCTGCTTATCCGAAGCGGTATGTGATGTACCTTCAATCCGGATTGTCATTTTATGTTCGTTCGTGAGCTTGTTGGCAATTTCGTTAGCCGTGCCGTCAGCGGCAACAACTCCCTTGTTGATGATTATTATTCTGTCGCACACCGCCTGAATCTCCGGCAGAATATGCGATGAAAGTATAACCGTATGATTTCTTCCGAGTTTTTTTATAAGAGTACGTATTTCAATTATCTGATTAGGGTCAAGACCTACCGTCGGCTCGTCAAGAATAAGCACAGGCGGATTGTTTATAAGTGCCTGAGCAAGTCCGACTCTCTGCTTATATCCCTTTGAAAGATTGCGTATAAGTCTTTCCCTGACATGAGATATTTTGCAGAGGTCGCATATTTCTTTCAGATGAGCTTTTCTTGAAAGTTTACATTTTTTAAGGTCATACATGAAATTAAGATAGCCGTCAACGGTCATATCAACATAAAGCGGCGGAATTTCCGGCAGATAGCCTATATTTGACTTTGCTTCTATCGGATTTTCAAGAATATCAACGCCGTTTATAAGTATCTGTCCGGACGTTGACGAAATATATCCGGTAAGCATATTCATTGTTGTGGATTTGCCTGCACCGTTAGGTCCGAGAAATCCAAGTATCTCGCCTTTTTCCACGGTGAAGCTTATATTGTTCACGGCTTTTTTGTCGCCGTAACGCTTGACAAGGTTTCTGACCTCAATCATTTTAGCTTTTTCCTCCTGATTATTTTAGTTTGGTATCCGTTTTTTATGATACTTCATTTTTGTGATAGCACCGTGAAAGCATTACGAATTTTCTATGGCAGACTCTACATCATGCCTTATCTGATTTTTAAGTTCTTCAACAGAACCGAATTTCTGTTCCGGACGTATAAATCTTTTAAGACGTACCTGTATGCGTGTATCATAAATATCACGGGAAAAACCGGATATATACGTTTCCGCAAGAGGCTTTCCGCCGTAATCTACAGTTGGTTTTATTCCGATATTCGTCATGGACGGATAAAGTCTGCCGTTCACTTCTGTTTCAGAGGCATATACGCCGAATTTAGGAACAAGCTGTCCCTCCTCATAAATCTGATTAGCCGTCGGGAATCCGATTGTATGTCCGAGCGATGCGCCGTGAACAACTTTTTTATCAATAGTATACGGTCTGTCAAGAAAAATATTTGCACGTTCTATGTCTCCGCTTATCAGACAACGGCGTATTTCTCCAGATGATACTACAGTTCCGCCGAGTCTGACTTTTTTGGCGGTACAGACTTCAAATCCATATTTTTCGCCGAAACTGCACAGTTCCCCGATACCGCATGACGCACCTTTTCCGAATCTGAAATCTTCTCCGCAACAGACCGCCGCCGCATTCATTTTTCCGGCGAGAATACGTTCCGCAAACTCTTCACCGCTCAAATCGCAGATTTCCGGAAACGACGGAGAATACACGGAATCAAATCCGCATCTTTCAAATATACGCTGTTTTTCTCCGGCAGTATAAATATATCCGTTTTTTCCCGACGCTTTTATTTTTACGGCTTCCGGTTCAAATGTGAATATCACAGGACTATAGCCCTTACAGGAAAAAGCCCAGACCTTTTCCAGAACATAACGGTGTCCGAGATGAACGCCGTCAAAGAAGCCCATCGCCACAGCGTTTTTTACAATCCTGATTTTTCTCACCTCATATAAAATTTTTCACAACTTTTAATTCGCACTTTTCAAAATCCGCACGTGCAACGCCGATAAATTCACGGTCAAAGCCGTATACGGAATATTCGGAAAATTTATGATTAATATTATTTATGCGGTTCAAATCGAGCCTTACTCCGTTTCGGTACATTCTTGTCTGGACTTCGTTCAGCCTGATTTCAGGCAATCCGCTGAAAATACATTCCACGGATATAAGTGCGTTTTCAATATTTCCTGAATCGGCAAAATTCTGAATCTCCTCCAGAGTGAAACAGTCGTCAAGAGAAAAACCTCCCGACCGAGTACGCACAAGAGATGTCATAACTCCGCCACAGCCGAGCTTTTCGCCAATATCATTAATAATAGTGCGGATATAAGTTCCTTTTCCGCAACTTATTTCAATAGTTCCCTCTTGTGTTTCCTCGTCGTATTCATATAATTTTATATGTTTAATTTCTGTTTCACGGGGTTTGCGTTCAACTTCTATTCCCTGACGTGCCAAATCATAAAGACGTTTTCCGTTTATCTGAACTGCTGAATACATCGGCGGAATCTGCATAATATTCCCGATAAATTCAGGAATAACAGCGTTCAGCTCCTTGAGCGATATTTTTTTATCTGATTCTGTAAGAATTTTTCCCGTAATATCCTGCGTATCAGAAGTTATGCCGAATCTGAAACCGGCAACATATATTTTTCCGCCGTCGGTCATATCACACGCCTTTGTGGCATTTCCGACAAATACCGGAAGAACGCCTGTAGCCATGGGGTCAAGCGTACCGCTGTGACCGATACGCTTTGTTTTCAGTATTCCACGCAGTTTTGCGATTACATCAAATGAAGTGAATCCTGCCGGCTTGTTCACGCCGATTATTCCGTTCATGTCAGAGCCTTTCTCACAGCTTCGATAATCTGTGTCTTTGCGGATTCAATATTGCCGTCGATAGTACAGCCTGCCGCCTTTGCATGACCTCCTCCTCCAAAAGTCTGACATATTTCCGAAACATTCACCGAACCCGCAGAACGGAATGAACATCTGAATGTTCCGTCTTCACGTTCTTTCACAAAAACGCCTACTTCCGTTCCCTCAAGCTGTACCGTAATAGATGCCACGCCGTCGAGTTCTCCGGAAACAATGCCCCACTTCTGCACCATATCAGCAGTTACGGCAACAATAACCAGCTTTCCGTCAAGATATTCCTCCATAATATTGCAAATATTTGATTCAAGCGTCATTCTCGCTTTGCTTTTTATCTCGAACATCTGACGGTTGATTTCCGCATAGTTCAGATTGTGACTGCTCATGATTTCACCGGCTATTATATGAGTTTCCGCATTTGCATTTTCATATCTGAAACAGCCTGTATCGGTCGATATTCCTGTATATATACACGCCGCCGAATAATCCGAAAGTTCAAAGCCCATAGTCCGGAAAAGTCCGTAAAGTACCTGACACGCCGCCGCATCATCGGCTTTAAGGAAAGTTCTTTCTGCATAGTCCTTGTTAGATACATGATGGTCTATGCAGAGATTTATTTTATCGCCGTAAAGCTTCTCATATTTTCCCATGAGCTTCTTGTCGGCAACATCAACGGTGATAAACACTTCCGGAGTAAAATCGGAATCGTTTTCCGTATCGGTTATGAACTTGAACTTATCCGGAAAATTATCACTGCAAAGAACAGCACTTCTCCTGCCTGTACGTCTGAAAAAATCATGCAGAGCGAATCCTGTTCCTATGCAGTCACCGTCCGGACTGCGATGAGTGAATATATATATATTATCACAATTTTGCAGAAATTCAATGGTTTCTTTCTCACTAATAAACATAACAATCTCCTGCCCGTCTTACAGAATATCATTCAGCTTTCTGCTTATCTCCGCACCTCGTTCTATTGAAGAATCGGCAATGAAATTAAGTTCGGGAGATTTTCTTATATCAAGCCGGCGGAAAAGCTCACGGCGGATAAATCCCGACGCACTTTTCAGTCCTGCAACGGATTCCTTTGTTTTTTCCATTCCGCCGAGACTTGATACATAGATTTTGCACACAGACATATCACCCGATAAGTCAACTCTTACTACTGTAAGCAGTTTATCAACCCGAGGGTCTTTTATATCCCTGAGAATTGCTGTAAGTTCACGCTTTATATCTTCTGCCGTCCGGCTTGTTTTATAATTCGCCATTTTATCAGTCCTCACGATATTCCTCAACCATATAGGTCTCGAAAATATCTCCTTCCTTGACATCGTTGAACTTTTCAAGACTGATACCGCATTCGTAACCCTCTGCGACTTCCTTTGCATCGTCCTTGAAACGCTTAAGACCTGCTATTTTATCATCAGCGATGATTATTCCGTCACGTACAACACGAACCTGACAGCCACGTACAGCCTTTCCGCTGAGAACATAGCTTCCGGCAACCATTCCGACATTTGAAATCTTGTATACCTGACGTACTTCAATACGTCCGAGTTCAACATCACGGTACTTCGGAGCAAGCATACCTTTCATAGCTGTTGAGATTTCCTCGATTGCATCATAGATAATACGATACAGACGTATATCAACGCCGTCTCTTGCAGCATTCTCGGCTGCTACAGGGTCAGGACGAACATTGAATCCTACAATAATCGCATTAGATGCACTTGCAAGCATTACATCGCTTTCCTTTACCGCACCTACTGCACCATGAATAACCTGAACTCTTACCTCATTGTTGGAAAGTTTTTCAAGCGACTGCTTGACAGCCTCGACAGAACCCTGCACATCTGCTTTTACAATAATCGGGAGTTCTTTTATTTCGCCCTCTGCTATCTGACTGAAAAGATTGTCAAGCGTTACCTTGCGGTATGAGTTGAACTGTTCCTGTTTTGCTTCGTCCTTTCTCTGCTCAACAAGTTCACGTGCAAGACGCTCGTCCTCAACCGAATTGAATATATCGCCTGCACTCGGAACTTCCGCCAGACCTGTTATCTCAACCGGAACAGACGGACCTGCTTCTTTAACAGTTCTGCCTTTGTCGTTTGTCATTACACGTACACGTCCTACAGAAGTTCCGGCAATAAGCACATCACCCTGATGAAGTGTGCCGTTCTGAACAAGAAGTGTTGCAATCGGACCTCTGCCCTTATCAAGACGAGCCTCAATAACCGTACCCTTTGCAAGTCTGTCCGGATTTGCTTTCAAATCCTGAACCTCCGCCACAAGAAGAACATTCTCGAGAAGGTCGTCGATTCCCTCACCGGTCTTTGCCGATACCGGAACGCATATTATATCTCCTCCCCATTCCTCGCATACAAGGTCGTACTTTGTAAGTTCTTCCTTTATACGGTCGGGATTTGCACCGTCTTTGTCCATTTTGTTGATAGCAACAATTATCTGAACTCCTGCCGATTTTGCATGATTGATTGATTCAACTGTCTGAGGCATGATTCCGTCGTCGGCGGCAACAACAAGAATAGCAATATCTGTTATATTTGCACCTCTTGCTCTCATAGATGTAAATGCTTCGTGTCCGGGAGTATCAAGGAATGTGATTTTCTGTCCGTTCACCTTTACCTGATAAGCACCAATGTGCTGTGTGATTCCGCCTGCTTCTCCGTCGGCAACGTGAGCGTGTCTGATACGGTCAAGGATTGATGTCTTTCCGTGGTCAACGTGTCCCATAACAACGACTACAGGACAACGTGGTTCAAGATTTGTATCATCATCGTCGCTGTCATCAATAAGACGCTCCTCAATAGTGACAATAACTTCCTTTTCAACCTTTGCACCCATTTCCTCAGCAACAACTGAAGCTGTATCAAAATCTATCTCCTGATTGATAGATGCCATTATGCCGAGACCCATGAGCTTTTTGATAACATCGGTAACAGTAGCCTTGAGACGTGCGGCAAGCTCGCCGACTGTTATGCTGTCGGGAATCATAACTTTCAACTGCTGTTTTCTTGCCCGTTCAAGTTCAAGTCTTCTGAGCTTTTCGGCTTCCGATTCCTTTTTCGAGAACTGCTGACGGCTTCTCTGTGCAGAACGCTGATTTATCTTCTGTTTTTTGGACGAATAATTTTCTCCTCCGTGCTTACGGCTGTTTCCGGTTGCCATCTGGTCATAGCGTTCATTGTACTTATCGAGGTCAACATAACTTCCTCTTGTGTCTACAGTTCGTCTCTGTGTGGAAACCGTTGCCGGCTCTGAAGTCGGTTCTGTAGAAAAACTTGAGGTAAGTTTTGTTGAAGCTCCTCTGTCACGGGCCTTAGCCTGTTCTTTCTTCTTTTTCTTATCTCCGGACGGTCTGCTTTCAGTTCCGGAGTTCTGATTCTTTTTACCGGATTTCGGAGTTTCTTTTTTAGGTTCAACAGATTTTTCTTCCTGCTTTATCTCCGGTTTTGATTCCTTTTTAGGTTCAGATTGTTTTACTTCAACAGGAGATACCAGAGCAGGAGAATTGATTTTCTGTTCCTGTTTTTTCTCCTCTCTCTTTTCCGCTCTTTTTTCTTCCCGCTTTTCTTCTTTCTTATCTTCCTTTTTAGGAGCGGATTTCACACCGGAATTTTTCTCAGACTTTGGTTTTCTGTCGTCCTGTTTCTGAGATTTTTTACCATCGGACTTCTGCTTCTTTGAAACAGGCGGTTTCTGTTCGTTTCTGTTTTCAGATTTTTTATCCTGTTTCTGTTCATTAGTTTTTTTCTCTAGTTTCTTTTCCGGCTTCGGTTCGTCCTTTGATGCGAAATAATCGTTAAAATTATCAGCTTCGTGGAGCTTTGTCTGATGTTCCAGAACCGCATTCATTTCGTCCTCGGTAAGCGGAGATGCCGGTTTCTTTTTTGTATCACCTTTTGATGCGAAGAACTCAATAAGTTCCTGTGATGAAATATTAAGGTCTTTTGCTGCATCACTTAATTTTATCTTTTTTGCCATAGGCGAATTTACCTCCTTCGGTAAGCCGTTTGCACGGCACATCAAGCGTATGAATGTATATATCATCACCTTTACGGTGATGTCTGCTGAGTTGTAAATTTTGAGAATCCCTGTGCAAATCCTCTGTCGCAGACTGCAATTACAGCTGTTTCCTTTCCGCACAAACGGGCTATCTCTGATTTTTCAAGTCCGGAATCAATAACGGGAATATTTTTCCCTGAACAGACGAACTGTATTTCCTTGACGGTTTTTCCGGACGCATCGCAAGCGGTAAGCACACAGTACGCCTTGCCGTTAAGAACAGCTTCCTTTGCACTGTCGAATCCTTTTACAGCCCTGCCTGCCTTTATACATATGGACAGCAGGTTACTTATTCCCTGTTTCTTTCCGGAGTTCATCTGTCATCACCTCGTAAACGCTTTCCTCAATCCGGCAAGAAAGAGATTTTTCAAATCTTCTTGCTTTGCGTGCTTTTGTAAAGCATTCCTCATTTCTGCATATATATGCGCCTCTGCCGTTTTTCTTGCCTGTAAAATCGAGACTTACCGAGCCTTCCGGAGATTTAACGACACGCATAAGTTCTCTTTTGGGTTTCATTTCATTACAGCCGAGGCACATTCTCATCGGCACTTTTACGGATTTCATAGATTATTCCTCAGCGGAACTTTCCGTTATTTCTTCGACCACAGCTTCCGACTCCGGAGTTTCGGCAACAATTTCCTCAGCTGTAGTTTCTGCCGGTTTATCCTCCGGAACAGAATCAGATGTATTATCCGGATTTTCTTTCTTTTCTGCTTCATCTGCACGGGAAACGGATTCCATATCAAGCTCCGGAGCGGTCTCGCCTGTAAGCGGATTTGTATGCGGTTTTATATCAATTTTATATCCGGTAAGTTTTGCTGCAAGCTTGGCATTCTGACCCTTTATTCCGATAGCAAGCGAAAGCTGATTGTTCGGAACTATTACAGTGCAGGTTTTTTCCTCGTATGAAGTGACAATAGTCTTGAGTGTTTCAGCAGGGGAAAGAGCTTTTGCAACAAATTCCTCCGGCGATTCGCTCCACGGGATAATATCAATCTTTTCTCCGTTGAGTTCATTCACCACAGCGGTGATTCTTGAACGTTTTGCACCGATACACGCACCTACCGCATCAACATTCGGGTCTTTTGACCAGACTGCGATTTTTGTTCTTGAGCCTGCTTCACGGGAAATAGACTTTACCTCAACAGTTCCGTCGTATATTTCCGGAACTTCGAGTTCAAAGAGACGCTTTACAAGGTCTTTGTGAGTTCTGGAAATTTTGACAACAGGCTTTTTGGTTTTTCCGGCAATATCGGTGATATATACCTTTACCGGCTGGTCTATATGGAACGTTTCACCGGGAATCTGTTCATTTCTGAAAAGATAAAGTTCTGTTCCCTCATATACGACAGTAACTGTACCTCTGCCCGGTTCAATCTGTGATACTTTGGCAATAATGCAGTCATGTTCTTTCTGCTCGAATTTACTGAGCATCTGATTGCGGTTTATTTCTCTCAGGTCTCCCTTGATGGACTGCTTTGCCGAAAGAGCAGCCATTCTTCCGAGTTTTGAAACATCTATTTCTTTCATGATAGTTCCGCCGAGAACCGCATTCGGGTCGATTGTTTTTGCGGTCTCTATATTTATTTCATTTTCGTCAATAGGTTCATCATCAATAATTTCCTGAGCGATATACATTGCGAATTTTTTTTCGGCAGGGTCTATAACAACTCTGATTCTGTCCTCGCTGTGCGGATAGGTTCTCTTTGCTGCCTTGAGCATAGCTGATTTTACCTTCTCAATCAGAAGCTCAGTTTCAACGCTGTTTTCATCACCGAGTACTTTCAATGCCTCGAAAAAGTTTTCCATAACGGTTCCTCCAAATTTCAATCAAAATCAAACCAAAGCTTTACAAATGCAATATCAGCAAGCTGAAAGACGGATTCTTTTCCGTTTTCGTCCTCAGTTGTGATACTGTTTTTATCTGAATCTTTCAGATATGCACAGATTTCCTTTTCGCCGTCAACGGCACGTATAAAGCGAATCCGTACTTTATCGCCTATGCATATCTGAAAATGGTCCTCCTTGAGCAGTTCTCTTTCAAGACCTGCCGAACCCACCTCCAAAGTATAGCTTTGTTTTATGGGGTCGGTTTCATCAAGAAGTTTATTTACTGGTTCAGTAACAGCCTCACAGTCCTCAATGCTGATACCCTCATCACAGTCAATGAATATCCGCAGATACCAGCACGCACCCTCTTTGATATAGCATACGTCCCAGAGATAATAGCCCATTTCATCAGTAATCGGCTTTACGAGGTTATATATTTTCTGTTCGGTTGCTCCGAACTTTTTAAGCTTCATTCAAATCCCTCCTTACAAACATAAAGACCGGAATCGCTCCGGTCTCCAGTTTACTATTGCCATACTATATTATATCACAACGATTTCAAAAAATCAAGGGTTTTTGAAAATTTTTCTTAATCACGTGATATTCTGCGGTTTTAAGGCAATTATTCGGCAGGAGTGGTATATGTATCGAATGCCGAACCTCCGTCAACGGAGCTGTCATAGCCGTAGTCGGAATTATTTTCGCTGTAGTCTCCTCCGGAGCTGTCTCCGGAACTATCACCGAAAATATTATTGTACACATCATCAACGGCACTGCTGGTTGAATCCGTAACTGTACCCGAACCGTCTGCAACCGAAACTCTTATGTCTATTTCGATTCCGGGGTTATTGTCAAAGCTGAGAATGATATATGTCTGTCCTGCTCCTACGCCGGTAACATGACCGAGACTATCAACAGTAGCGATTGATTCGTCAAGCGATTTCCACACTTCATTTTCCTCGCCCGAACCCTCGGGATAACCGGAAATTATTGCAACATCTGAATCGCCGATATCGTCAATAAACATCTCCCGCTTGTCGATAAGCACCTGAGCTGCAAGCGGATTCATGGTAGTTGCAACAGTTGTAGTTGCAGGCGGTGCTGTAGTAGTAGCGATGGTACTTCCTGTGGTAGTTGTAACTTCCGGCTCTGAGCTTTCGCTCCTGCCACCTCCCTTTGAACAGCCCTTGAACACAA
Organism: uncultured Ruminococcus sp.; assembly: GCA_947178575.1. Lineage (GTDB taxonomy): Bacteria > Bacillota > Clostridia > Oscillospirales > Ruminococcaceae > Ruminococcus. Next base: position 14,112 of record CAMWYX010000020.1, read on the forward strand.
AGATTATCAGAAGAAGCAGAAGAAGCGCAATAACCGCAAGTGCGCCGAGTTGTCTCTGACGTGCCATTTTTTTGGTGACACGCTTTTTAGGTGTTGTGTTTTCCATGTCAGATTCCTTCCTTTTTTGCTTTTTGCTATACCGAACAATACGCTGATTCCGCCGTAACTCCGCAACCTGCTGTACTGCTCGGCATACAATGGATATGCTTGAACTTCGAGGCAATACACCTCGCTATATATTATATCACACATTTTGAAAATTGTCACGTACTTTTGGAAATTTTTACATATTGCTACATAAACTCTCAATTTTTTGGTATTTTTTCACATAAGGCAAATTTATAATTGTTTATCGGAGATTTTTTTGTGGATTTTGTTGAACTCTCAAAAATTATATATTCTATGAGAATAACCGTGTCAGAAATTCCGCATACTTCGGGAAATTCTGATATGTGAACGCAAAATTATATGCTTCTGTTCCTGATACAAATGCACTGTATACTGCACATATTCCCATTACCCTTGCAAAAATATCCGCACGCTGTCTGCTGTCTGATTTCTGAATCAGATAAAAAAGTATAACAAAAGCCCCGATAATCATATACCACGAAAAATCCGCCGTATATCGCACGGCATAACCGCTTTCCCATGATGCACAGACTATCACCGCCGGCATTATCAGACAGGAAAGACCGATGATAATTCCCGATTTTATGCGATTTTTTATATCCGGAATCTTTTTCAGGGCATACAGTCCCAGAAAATACCCGAAAACCGGAAGTGCAGTAAAGAAAATTCCGGAAGCAGAACCCTCGTCCTTATAATAATAGCCGTTTATTCCAAGAAACGAAAACGGTGCGGAAATATACGGATATTCCGGAATAAATGACGGCGGAGCAAAAAGAAAATTATACAGGCTTACAAGCACATAGTGAAAATGAAATTCATTTCTGGTAAAATCATTTACTGTAAGCGAATACTTTATTCCAAATTCAAATACAGAATCAAAACGTGCATAATTATAATACATCTGGAATATACCAAGAAAAACAATCGGCATAAATGCACACGCAACATATGAAATGATTTTTTTTCTCCCTTTTATTTTTCCGAGTCCGCAGATATAGAACATACAGCCACATAAAGCATACAGCGCAAGAGTAGGACGGCACATAACCGAAAGTCCGAGCAGTAAGGACGAAAGAGCAATCCGGAAATATTTCACCGGCTCTTTGTCTGCGAAAATTATTCCTGATGTTATCAGACAATATGCTCCTGCTGTTCCCGTCATGAATCCCGATGATACAGCTATTTCATAAAACATTGGTCTGCCGGCGGAAAACCATATTCCGCACGATGCAAGAATTATCACAAGACCGGAAATATATGTTCCCGTTGATATTCCGCCGAAAAATTTCCTGACCACCGCCGAATAAACCATTGATAAAAATATCAGCCCCACCGCTGAAAACAGCATTACTGCAATATCAGACGGGAAAAAATATCCGCTTATAAGATGATACGGCAGAAAAATAATAAGCGGTGCAATTCCGTAGTAGGAATAATACTTTCCGTCATAAAACGAATGGTCCCACATAAAATCGGTGTTATTGTAATACCTTGAACCCGAATCATAGGGATTTTCCATTTCAAGAAGTTCGTCGGACGGCTCATAATCAAGTTCAAATTTTCCTTTTTCAAAAGCGGTGACAAGTTCTTCTGTTATCTGGTCTCCGCTTTCAAGCCGGAAACGTTCTGAAAACTCTCCGTGCGGTATCTTCGCCATTACCATGATAACCACAAGCATAACAGCCGTTCCGGTAACAAATAATCCCGGAATACGGCAGATTTTATAATTCTGTGCATAAGGCTTCTTCATGATTCCGGAAAATATACACGCATATATGAAAGTGACAGAAATAATTATCAGCAAAACCCTTAACGGCATTATATCGAACGGAACAGGTGCATTAAGTTCAATGCTTTCAATCACACACCTGCTGTTTTTATCAGTTCCGGAGAATCTGAACCGCATAGTATCACTTTTTCCGGAAAGCTGTACAACCGCATATTCCGACATACTGCTGTCCGGAATTATTTTTTCATCTATGATTTTCATGCGGTAATAATATCCTGTTTCCTCGGTCATATCGGCAAAGAAATTTATATATCCTTCGTTTTCCTCATCAAATCTGATATTGACACGCACCGTACCTGTTTTTTTGCCGACATTCCGGTAAGTCATGGAAAATTCATCTGTACCGCTTAATACGACTCCGCCTGCTGATTTATCATATATATTGTTTTCAACTTCGGAATCTTCAGCAGACAATACCGTATGAACATAATCCTCTGATATTATCCGGTATGCCGGAAACTGAAACACTGTGATTTCCGCAATAACTGCAACGGCTATCATTTTCCTCATAAAATCAAGCGTCCGGCTCTTATACGGAATTATGCCAATTATAAATTCAATCGCTGCCGCCGTTCCGATAAGCATAAAAAACCCACGGAAACTTCCGAAATCAAATATAAATTCAGAAACTCCGGCAAGGACAAAAGCAACAGTCATTACATATTCAAAAATCCGGATATTTCCAGACGTACTGCCCTTTATGCATATCCATGAATACAATGTGAACAATATCACTGTACAGAAAAATATCAGCCACATACTACACTATTCCTTGTTGAACTTTTTGACAGCTTCATCAATGGTTTTTGTCCATCTTTCACGGAGCGATTTCCATGAATCTGCATTTCCGTTGAGAATTGCCTCGGAAAGATTATTCATAACGCCTCTTGTATCATATGTATAGTTGCCGTCGCCGTACATACTTTCTCCCATACCGTAACCGAAATCAAATACAGGCGAGATATTTTCGGATTCTATATAGCTCTGGATTGCGTCGTACTGCTCCTCCGTCACAAACGGTCGTCCGGAATCAGATTTCTTTACCGAAAGAGCTTTCTTTTTTGCAAGTTCTTTATAATCCTCCTGAGCAGCCGCAAGCCTTTCACATCTGATATATGCTGCGACAGCTTCGCCTTTCAATGAACCTTTTACAAGCATTTTTGCCGAAAAATCACAGCACAGATAATTTTGTTCAGCATCGGGAGCTTTCGGAAACGGTACTGCCATAAGGTCGCCGTCCGGATTCTGAGCATTTGATTTTCCGAGCGACCAGTCACCCATAGCATAGAAAAGTACTGAGTTACTGCTTGGATAGCAATCATACCAATAAGAATTATAAAGATTTTTTGATACAATATCCTTCATAAATTTACCGGCTTTTTCAAATTCCGAATCTTTTATGTTATTCCGGAATTTTCCGTCCTCGTAATTAATTACAGTATGTCCTGTTGAACGTATTACCGCATCTCCGAAAACTCCGTTTATTCCGTATCTTGTCTGACCGCTTTCGGCTTTGGAAACGAATTTTTCCATCATTTTCATCATAGCGTCCCAATCCCATTTGCCGTCAAGATACAGATTGTACGGGTCATCAAGTTTTTCTGATTTCATGAGTTTCCGGCTGTATGTAATCAGAATCGGATTAGATACTGTATAAGGCACAACATAATGACTGCCTTTATACTCAAACATATCAACAGTATCTCTCATGCCGTCCCACAGTTCTGTATTTATACCGATTATATCAAAATACGGGTCAAGCGGTTCATATTGATTTTTCACAACGCCGTCGGGAAGAGCATTCGGCTCATACGGAAACATATCAACATCATCACCGCTCAATATCATTGATTCAAGTTTGCTGAATTTCTCGTCCGGATTTACATAGATAAAATTGACATATGCTCCGTAAATATCTTCAAACAACGACAGTGCAACAGATTTTTCCTGATTATCCTGCGGATTAAGGTCATAATCGGCAAGCCATGTGATATGCTGTCCTTTTATATTCGGAATTTTAATCTCAGCTTCGGGGATTTCCTCGGGCAGACTTTCCTCAGTTGAACTTTCTTCCGATAAATTTTCCTCATTAAAGACCGGAACAGAAATTTCTTCACTTTGTTGTGAACTCTCATTATTTTCCGATAAAGGTTCTTTTTTACTGCACGAAAAAACAGCCGTCAGAGCAACAGCCGGAATGCAGACAAGCAGTTTTCTTAGATTATTCATAAAAAAATGTCCTTTCCAAATGTCCTTTAAAAGTATCAGAAACTATCCGCACCGGATAGCTCTCCAGTTTTATTATACTCTCTTTTAATGATAACGTCAAGTTTTTTTGAAAAATTGATTCCGGAAACAAAAAAACGGCCGTCCGCAGAACGGACAGCCGTCATAATGTGTGTAATTACTCAGCAGATGGTGCACCTACAGGGCAAACACTTGCACAAGCACCGCATTCAACGCAAGCATCTGCGTCAATCTGGTACTTTCCGTCGCCTTCAGAAATTGCACTTACAGGGCATTCAGCTTCGCAAGCACCACAGCTTACACATTCATCAGAAATAACATATGCCATAGTCATGTACCTCCATATAAATATTTTAGGATTTACTGCACAATCCTATCATGTTTATTTTAACACATAAATTCAAAAAAATCAAGTCTTTTTTGTTAGTACCGGCTTATTTTATCCGGTTTAATTATTATTATATTTTTCCTTGACAATACACTCCAGACTGTGATATAATAATCATGATTCAAAAGCCGTAATTTTAAACCGGAGGTTCTTAAAAATGAAAAAATTTAAAATTATCCCTGTGATTCTTGCTGCTGTGCTTTCCCTGTCGGCTGTCGGCTGTTCGGGAAAAGTAGATAAAACCGAAACCAGTATCTCACATACTCCCCTTATAAACAACGAGGGAACTGCTGACAACGAAACAACAATATCTGTCGGAGAAGAAACATCTGTAAATGACACATCATTTGTACTCAACAGAGTTATTGACTCCGGAGAAAAACCGCAGGAGGGCGGCGGAACATATTACTATCTCGATGTTACTATCAGAAATCTCACAGATATATCATATGGTCTCAATGCTCTCAATAACTTCTATGTACTCACATCTGACGGAAATGAATATCATTTTGATGTCCGTACACAGCTTTACGCTATAAATAATATCGAAAACTATCTTCCAAATCCCTTTGAAGTTCCGTCAAACGGCGAAATTTCCGGAATAGTCGGCGGATTTGTCGTTCCCGAAAATACCGAAAACCTTACAGTCTGCTTCTTCCCCTCAAAGGACGATATAAACAACAAATCAGACGTAATAAAGGTTGATGTAACTTCATCGGATATAACAAAATAATCCTGCGAAAAATCATATACAGTTCCCCCGTATTCCGCTTCGGGGGAATTTTTTTATCTTTACAGACAAGAGATACAGCGACAGAAGATATACAGCTCCTCCCGAAACCGCCGATAAAAATATCACAGATACATTTCCCATTCCGTACCGCTTTGATATATCCGATGCAAGATACGCCGAAACTCCGCACAATATTCCTGCATACACAACCGCCAGAAATGATGACATCGAAATTTTTATATCAGCCGATTTGATATACACCGCAAGCGATACTATAAGTATCATGGCATAGCATAACGATGTTGCCAGTGATGCTCCGCTTACTCCCATCAACGGAATCATGACAATGTTTCCGATAAGTTTTACTGCCGTTCCGGCAAGCATTATCTTTAGCGGAACAGATGCCTTTCCTATTCCCTGAAGCATTCCGAAAAGCGGAAACGATATGCACAGACATATCATTCCCGGCATGAGCATACGCAGAGGAGTTATACACAGCTGAGCTTCCTCGCTTTGCTTCGCAAACAGAAAATTAAGTATTTCCGGCGATAATATGCCGATTCCGACCGCCGACGGCACTGATATTAAAGACGCTGACATAAGAGCCTGAACAGTTCCCCGCTGAAGTTCATTTTTATCGCCTGCCTCCCATGCCGATGTTATACACGGAAGAACTCCTTTTCCAAGCATATTTGTCACCGACGGGACAAGATTGAACACTGTCAGAGCTATTCCGGAAAACGAACCGTATATAAATTTAGGAATGTCATTTTCTGCAATTCCTACCGGTATTTTATCGGCACAGCCGAATTTTGTAATACACCCGATTATTGTCGCCATATCAATTACAGCAGTCAGATTTGTTACAACTGCACTCACACCTATCGGAAAAGCAGTCCGCACAAGTTCACGGCTTATTTCGCCGTATGTCATCAGATGACTTTCTCCGCCGGCGGAATGTTTCCGGAAAAAAGAAAGAAACATGAAAAATATCATCGCTCCCACGGACGAAAGCGTAACACCTAAAATTCCGGCTGCCGCAGAAACAGCACGTATATCTGTTATTTCCGGAAATCTCGCCATTATAAGACTTCCATTAACGCTCACAAACTGACAAAGCAGAAGTCCGGAAACGACTTTTACAATTCCCTCAACCGCCTGAGAAATCGCCGTAGGATACATATTGCTCAGTCCCTCATAGTATCCACGTTCCACAGATGTTATACAGCCGAAAAATACCGACGGTGCTATCATAGCAACCGCAAGTGATGGCTCTGTGCTTCCGGTCGAAAGCAGACTGAACGGCTTTGCAAGCAATAAAACCAATATACTTCCCGAAAGTCCTACAGCAGAAAATATCAGAAGTGCAGTCCGGCGTACACGTCTGATATTACTGTACATTCCAAGTGCCGCACTTTTTGCCGTCATACGTGCAACCGCCGAGGAAAGTCCCGTCACAGTCAATGCATATACCGGCATGAACAGACTGTATGCACAGCTGAAATAACTCATTCCCACTCCGCCAAGTATATTAGTAAGCGGAATCTTGAACAATGCTCCCAGAACCTTTGCCGTCACCGCCGAAAGCATAAGTATTATCGAACCTTTTATAAAATTCTGTTTTTTCAATCTATCAGAACCCTTTTTATCAAATAGTTTTTTATATATTTTACCTATACGAAAAAATTTCGCACTTTTTATAAAATATATGTTGCAGAATTTTAATTTATGTGTTATAATGTAAGTTAGCATACAGTGCCACAGAACCTGAACCCATATGTAAAGGTTCTCAATAATCTTAAGAAAGGATTTTATAAATGGAATATAAATTTTCCGATAAGGTAAGCAGTCTTAAAGCCTCCGCTATAAGGGAAATACTTAAATTCACAGCCGACCCCGAAGTCATTTCCTTTGCTGCCGGAAATCCTGCTCCAGAAGCATTCCCGACCGAACGTATAGCCGAAATCTCCGCTGAACTCCTCCAAAACGACCCGATTCTCGCATTACAGTATAACGTCACCGAAGGTTATACACCCCTGCGTGAATTTCTTAAAGAATGGCTGAGCAGTAAAAACTGCTTCCATAAAGAATTTGATGACCTCATTGTCACTTCCGGAGGTCAGCAGGCAAATGAGCTTTCGTGCAAAGTTCTGCTCAATGAGGGTGATACGCTCCTCTGCGAATCACCATGCTTTATCGGCTCGCTGAATGCTTTCCGCTCCTATAATGTAAATCTCGTGGGCGTTGATATGGACGATGACGGTATAAACCTCGATAAACTCGAACACGCTCTCAAAACTCAGCCCAATGTGAAGATTTTATATCTTATACCGAATTTTCAGAACCCCACCGGACGCACAATGTCATACGAAAAAAGAAAAGCTGTATACGACCTCGCCTGCCGTTATGATTTCATAATACTTGAGGACGACCCTTACGGCGAACTAAGATTCTCCGGCGAAAACATTCCGTCAATCAAAAGTCTTGATACAGAGGGACGTGTTATATATTCAAGCACGTTTTCAAAGCTTATTTCCTCCGGTTTCCGGACAGGCTTCGTCTCTGCTCCTGCTCCGATAATACAGAAAATCGTGGTCTGCAAACAGGTTTCTGATGTTCATTCAAATATCTGGGCACAGGTAGTATCACACAGATTTATGACTACAATCGACCGTGACGCTCATTTCAACAAACTCCGTGAAATATACCGCCGGAAAAGCGAACTCATGTGCAGTTATATCGACAACGAATTTTCGGATAAAATCACATATATCCGTCCCGAAGGCGGTCTTTTCGTATGGTGTACACTTCCGGAAAACTGCGATATGAATGCGTTCTGTTCAAAGGCTGTTCAGGAGTACAAAATAGCAGTCGTACCCGGAAATTCGTTCAGCATTGACGAAAATGAAACAAGCCACTCGTTCAGGCTGAATTACTCCACTCCCACAGATAAACAGATTTCAGAGGGAATGGAAATACTCGCCCGAATGACAAGAGATATTCTTGACAAATAATTAAATAAATAATAATCAAACTGAAATAATTAAACTGAAAGGAATTAATTTACTATGGCTACTACAGACAGATACCCCGTTACACAGAAATACCTGATGACAAGAAATCAGGCTCTCAACTTCCCTGCCGGATTCTTTAACGGAAATTTCAAGAAAAAAGATGTTTTCGGAATCGTTGTTGACATTCCTATGCCTAATGGTGTTCTCAGCTCTATGGTATGTTTCGTGAACGGTGCAGCAAATCTCTACTTCAACAATGGAAACGAATACACCGGTGCTTCCCAGAGATACAGAAATCTCGTTCAGGCTGCACACAATCTCGTTATGGCTTCAAATCAGCTTATTTCAAAATGTGAAAAAACTACCAAATTTGACCTCCCACGTGGAAGAGCTCTGAATGTATTCCTCCTCACCAAAAGCGGAGTTTACAAAACTGTTATCGCTCCCGGCGTAATCCCCGAAAACGAAGTCGCACTGCGTACATTCTATATACTCTATCAGCGTGTTATGAACGAACTCAGAAGCTGTCAGCTTAAAGACGCTGCCGCAAGACGAAGAACCAACAACTAATCAGCAAGGAGCATTTTTCCGATGAAAGATAAAAAACTTATTTTCAGCGGTATTCAGCCTACAGGCACATTCACCCTCGGAAACTATATAGGTGCAGTCCGTAACTGGGGACCACTTCAAGATGAATATGACTGTATTTACTGTGTAGTCGATATGCACGCAATCACAGTCCGTCAGGAACCCGCAAAGCTCCGGCAGAATACTCTTAATTCATACGCTCTGCTCATGGCGTGCGGAATCGATGTTGAAAAATCAATACTCTTTATTCAGAGTCATGTAAAAACCCATGCCGAGCTTAACTGGATTCTCTGCTGTAATACACAGTTCGGGGAGCTCAGCCGTATGACACAGTTCAAGGATAAAAGTCAGCGTCACCCCGATGACGTAAATGCCGGACTTTTCACATATCCGTCCCTTATGGCTGCCGATATTTTAGCATATAATGCCGACCTTGTTCCCGTGGGCGTTGACCAGAAACAACATCTTGAACTCGCACGCAATATCGCACAGCGTTTCAATCAGCGATACGGTGAATTTTTCACAGTTCCTGAACCATATATCGCAGAAGTCGGCGCAAAAGTAATGTCTCTCCAAGACCCGACTAAAAAAATGTCAAAATCCGATGAAAATCCAAACGCTGTTATCCTTATTCTCGATGATAAGGACACTATAATCCGCAAGTGCAGACGTGCTGTCACCGACAGCGAATCCGAAATCGTATACCGTGAAGGCAAGGACGGCATAAACAATCTCATGACGATATACGCCAGTGTTACCGGAAAAAATTTCGCCGATATTGAATCAGAATTTTCTGGAAAAGGTTACGGCGATTTCAAACTCGCTGTAGGCGAAGCCGTTGCAGACCATCTTGAACCTGTACGCACCGAATTTGCACGTCTTATAAAGGATAAGGCTTACCTCAAACAATGCTATACCGCCGGTGCTGAAAAAGCATTGAGATACTCTCAGCGTACTCTCAGTAAGGTTTATCACAAAATCGGTTTCGTCGACAGAGTATAAAGACAGAGTATAGTATAAACTGCACAAATATCAACGTTTAAATTTGCCGTATTCTGCAAAAAATCCGAATTTTTAAAAAGATCTTGCATTTTTTGGGAATATATAGTATTATAAAGGAAGTGCTTTTTTCTATGGTAGAGTATCAGCAGAAAGAAAACTATTCTATCAGCGACCTGCTCGAAATCGTGAAAATCCTGCGTGGTGAGGGCGGTTGTCCATGGGACCGTGAACAGACCCACAAATCTATACGGAATGATTTTCTTGAGGAAACCTGCGAGGTTCTGGAAGCTATCGATAACGACGATTCCGCCCTGCTCCGTGAGGAACTCGGCGATGTACTGCTTCAGGTTGTCTTTCACACCCGTATCGAGGAAGAACAAAATGTATTCTGCTTCAATGATGTGTGCGACGAAATCTGCAAAAAGCTGATTGTTCGCCATCCGCACGTCTTTGGCGAAGTAAAAGCGGATTCAACCGAAAAAGTCCTCGAAAACTGGGACGCTATAAAAATGCAGACCAAAGGTCAGGAAACTTATACAGATACGCTGACAAGCGTTGCAAAAACGCTTCCGGCATTGATGCGTGCTCAGAAAGTCGGCAAGCGTGCTATGCGTGCCGGTATGGATTTCCGAACTGCTCAGGACGCTTCCGACTGCATAACAGCAGAAAAGAAAGAACTCGATGAGGCAATATCAAACGGAGATTCCGCAAATGCTGTCGAGGAACTCGGCGACCTGCTGTTTTCCTGCGTTAATCTCGCCCATCATCTCGGAATAAATGCGGAGGAGGCTCTCAGAATCTCCACCGACAAATTCATAAAACGTTTTTCTGTAACAGAAGAACTCGTCCGGCAGGATTCGCTCGATATGAAAAATCTTCCTATTGAGGAACTCGATGTTTACTGGGAAAAAGCAAAAAATATCATTAAAGAGGAGTAATTAATATGACTAAAACTGAACTTATCAATTCAATCGCAGATAAAGCCAACTGCACAAAGAAAGATGCCGCAAGCGCACTCGAAGCTACTATTGCTGCTATCTCCGAAGCTCTCGTGAACGGCGAAAAGGTATCAATCACCGGATTCGGTACATTTGAAGTACGCAACCGCAACGAAAAGACCTGCATCAACCCCAGAACAAAGGAGAAAATGGTTTGTCCGCCAAGCAAAGCTCCGGCTTTCAAAGCAGGCAAAACTCTTAAAGATTCCGTTAATAAGTAATTCCACAAAAGGACAGGCAGACCCCTGTCCTTTTTTAAATATTATGGAAAATTCCAGTAAAAGAGGATACGTTATGAGACTTGATAAATATCTTAAAGTTACACGGCTTATCAAACGCCGTACCGTTGCCAATGATGCCTGCGATGCAGAAAAAATCGTAGTCAACGGCAGGACAGCACGTGCTTCATATGATGTGAAGGTCGGCGATATTATCGAAATAAATATGGGTGCAAGACCGCTGAAAGTCAAGGTCCTGAATGTAACAGAATACGCCACAAAAGATAACGCCGCCGATAACTACACAGTTATAGAATAACTGAATAATCAAAAAAATCCCTGATTTCTCAGGGATTATTTTTTATTTTTCGTTTACCGCAATCCAGATTTCACAGATATAATCCGGATTGTGAATATCGGCAGTCGGATAAACTTCCAGTTCGATTCCGTTGGCGTACTCGTATTTATTACTCTGCGGAAAAAATTCCGTGATAATTTTCTTGTATGTTTCGGGGAACGCATCGGGCATTTTTCCTCTGCATATGAAAACTGCATACGTACTCGCCGGAATTTCAATAATCTCAAGCTCATCGTCCGGAACAGGTCTGCCGTCGTATTCCACGCCTATTCCATATGGGAAATTTTCCGCTTCAAATCCTCCGGAAAAGCATATTCCGAGTATTCCTTTAAGATTCGGATTTTCCGGAAAATAAGAAATTATCTTCTGAGTTGTCCCGTTTTCTGCACACTCGCCCCAGTATGCGGAAATGTCCGGCGTTGCCGTCCAGTTATTCTGCTTGCTTACCTGTTTACGCCTGCATATGACCCTAAAATCCCCAAGTTTTTCGATTCTGTAATCCATTGTACTTCCTCCAGTCAAAATAATTTTCACAGACAGTCTGGAAAAAGATTTAACATTGCTTCCACGCTTTGCCTCGGTAGGCGTAACTCCGTGAAACCGGACAAACGCACGGGTAAAACTTTCGGGAGTATCATATCCATATTTCAATGCCGTATCTATGACCTTATCATTATTGCGTATAAGGTCGGAAGCCGCCATGGACAGCCGGCGCATACGGATATAATCCCCGACAGTGAAACCGCAGAGAATGCTGAAAATCCTCTGAAAATGAAAAGGTGACGAATATGCTTTCCGTGCAATTTCATTGTAATCTATATCTTCGGTAATGTGTTCCTCGATATAGTCAATAGCATTCTGTATGCTTTTTATCCATTCCATTTTTATTTCCTCCTGTTCTGTGATTATATTATAGCATAATGATTTACAGATTTCATGATATTCTGTGCTTTTATGTATCAGATTTAAAAATCCCCGAATATTCGGGGATTCTGTTTTATTTCGTATTGTGAATATCCCAGCGTGGATTGAAAATCTTACGGGATTTTGTACTGTCAAGCATATTGTTGTTTTCCAGCTTGTTCATATCAAGATAACGGTAATTGGTTATCAGTTCGTTATTTTTATTTCTGCCGAGAATGCCTTTAATCTTTGAAATCGCACCGCCTCCGCCCGATTTCTGCAGAACCGCACCAAGAGAATGATTTTCACGCATAAATGATATAATCTCAGCAGCGGTGATAAGATGCTTGTCACAGACATTATATATTCCGGCAAACTGCATATCATCGGAATTTTTTACAAAGCAAAGTACAAAATCAACAAGATTATGCACACAGCAGAACTGAAATCCGTAAGTTCCCTCGCCTGAAACAAATTTTGTTCCGTCTTTCGGATTTGTTATCTTCGACATAAGATTATCAACGAAATTAAGCGTATATACCTGCGGAATACGAGCAATACACACGATTATATTCTTGTGATTTTTCATTTCGGAAACCAGTGCTTTTTCGGATTCGTATTTCATCACAGCATAATTTGAAGTCGCTTTTATATCTGAATCTTCACGTATAGGCTCACGTGTTTTCGGGAAATCATAGACTTTATCCGTACTGATAAGAATTACCTTTTCCATGCTTTCCGAAGTCATCGCATAACGATAAATGAATTTATCGCACGAGCGGGATTCACTGACTTCTATGTCATTGACAATCGGCCCGAGGTCATTATCAACTGTATTAGCAACATGAATCAGAATATTTATTTCATTATTCTCAAAAATTTCTGCATAAGCATTTTTATCCGAGGACTTTACCTGAATAAAACTGTAATTTTTCTTTCCGGTATTATACATTCCATCTTCAGTATCAGCCGAAATGACAGCAAAGCCCTTTTTAAGCAGTCCGGAACAGATATGCTGACCAATAAGCCCACAACCACCGGTTACAAGAACTGTTTTCAAGATTTATACTCTCCTTTCTAAGATGTTTATTTCAGCTTATTCACACATAATAAATTATATATTCATGTGCAAACAGACTATGTATTATATTATGAAACTCCATTTATCTCATCAAGATATTTGTCAAGAACAGGAGAAACGGAATCATATGTCTCGTTCCACGGAGTACCCTTTCCGGAAAGTCTCAGGCTGTTGTCAAGCAGTTCCGCACAATCTGCCGAAACACCGGTGGAAATATCCAGAAACGGATTTTCGGAAGCCATATCACGCATTTTATGATACATCTCAAACATTTCATCAGTCCAGCCGAAATCATCGAATAACTGTTCTGTTCCGACAGTATCTATTTCATCATCTATAATAGCAAAACGCTTGCAGTCAAGAAATCTTGCGACTCCCTCCGGATTTGAACCGCCCTTTACCAGACAGTAGGATTCCATTCCGACCGGAATATAATATTTATCCGCTTCGGGGTCTTTCGGCATAGGAACAAAGAAAACATCTTCGCCGTATATAGATTTCCACTGTTCCGATTCACAGTACAACGAATACAGACCGACAGGATAGAACAGTAATTTTCCTTCTCCTATGTATTCGGGGTGGTCAGTCCAGCCGTAATCGCCTACGCCTATCGCAATACAGCCTGTAGAATATAGGTCATAGATATAATTCTGAACACGTTCCATAGCAGGAGACGAAATATTGCTTACCAGCTTTCCGTTGTCAATTGAAACAGCCGGAACTCCTGTAGTTGATATAAGTGCAAATTCATACCACCAGCCGTCAATTCCGTAACGCTGATTATCGGTATCGGCGAAACGCTGAATCATATTTTCAAAAGTATTCCAGTTCCATTCGTCTTTTGCAAAAAGTTCGGCAGGGTCATCAAGACCGACTTCACGGATTGTCTTTCTGTTGTATACGCATGCAACCTTATCGCCTGTAGTCTGCACAACAACGCAGTAATGACGGTTATTCCACAGCAGACTTTCATTCACACTGCGGACTCCCTCCCATAACGGCGAACCGAAATCAATATAATCGTCAGCCGGAACAAACATTCCACGGACAGCACCTTTTGGGAAAGCGTCCATATTTCCGCCGTAAAAAAAATCCACTCCGTCACCGCTGTTTATCATTTCGGCGAGTTTTTCGTAACGGTTTCCATAATCGCATTGAATAAATTCTATTTTACCGCCGTATTTTTCTTCAAAGGCGACAAGTTCCACAGGCTTATTTTTTCCGGAGGAATTGGGATTTATATCCCAGTCGGAAAGCCATTTTATAGTTTTATTTTCAAGTTCCGTATCCGGAAGAAAATCTGTTTCTGTTACACGCTGACTTATCCTGTTGCGAACTTCAGGACTGACATCGACATCAGCATATGGATTAGATGAGCTTTCGTTCTCACCTGAGCATGAAGCAGCAGCAAAAACAGCAGCCGATGAAATAATAGCTGCCAGAAAAGCCTTATATTTTTTCATAAACATACCTCACACAAAAGTATAACTGATTTCTCATACCAATTATATTATAACATCTTTAAAGCACATCTGTCAATAGATGATTTGCATAACAGAATTATTTTATTTTTATAAACCCGAACGCCGACAACCACCAATTGCCCTTATACCGCAGTTTTCACGTGCCGGACAGACATCGCAGGAAGTTTTTTCCGGAGAAACCGGAACATCTGATATTCCGATTATCGCCGTAACGGATTTGGACGGAAGAAGCATACAGCTTTCCGTTACTGTGAGCCCGATTCTTCTTTGTGCATTCAGAGCAGAAAGAATATCGCTCTGAATCTGTATCGGCAAATCGCCGTAACCAGGACTGAAACGCCATGTCCGGTAAACAGAGTTTATATTCCGGAATATTTCGTTTTCAACTTTATCGCATACCTGTTCAATTGCAGAACTGCAAAGACAATCAACCGCAAGTGCACCGGCGGTATCGGTTACCGCAGTTCTCCGGATAAGCATATCAGCAGATGCTGAAACAGTAGCCGCAAATATTACGGCTCTGTTACAGCCCTTGAGATGATTTTTTATTGATTCTCCGGTCATATTTATTCCAAAAATCTGAATTTCATCGTTGTTCCGGAATATTTCCGCTTCACGATAAACATATGCCGGTCTCAGCGAAGTTCTGACAATCGGTTCGTATTTTTCTACAAGACCGACGGTCTGCGAATCAGCTTTACCTCTTACGCCCATATAACGCACGGCTTCGGATTTTGAAATTTCATCAAGTTTTATCATATACCGATAATTCCCGAAACTGCCTCGCTGATTTTCCGTGCAACATAGGCATTATTCATAGTATAAAGATGTATTCCATCAACATCTCCTGCAACTAAATCAACTATCTGATTTATAGCGTATGCAATTCCGGCATCTCGGAGAGCTTCGGGATTATTCTCATATTTCTGCATAATTTTCACGAATTTATGGGGCAGACTTGCTCCGCAGGTTGTGACCATGCGTTCAATCTGTTTTTTATTTACTACAGGCATGATTCCGGCTTCAACCGGAACATTTATTCCCTTTTTTGCCATAAGTTCCCTGAAATTATAGAAATACGCATTATCAAAGAAAAGCTGTGATATAAGATGGTCTGCACCTGAATCAACCTTGATTTTCAGATTGTCAACATCATCTTCAAGACTGTCCGAATCAGGGTGTCCCTCCGGATAGCACGCTGCCGCAATATCAAAATCACCCTTGGTTTTAAGATACTCTATCAGGGTGCTTGCGTGTGCAAACTCCTTAACCGGCGGTATATTCGGATTTATATCGCCACGCAGTGCAAGAATATTTTCGATTCCCTGTTCCTTTGCCTTGCAGATAATATCATCAATCTGCGATTTTGTGTAATTAATGCACGGAAGATGAAGCATCGGAATAACTCCGAGACTATCCACCTTTGACGTAATATCCAGTGCAAGACCACCGTTTCCGCTTCCACCGGCACTGTATGTCACACTGATAAAATCAGGATTAAGACCGCTCATATCATCAAGAGTACGGTAAATAACATCAATACTGCTTGTATTTTTCGGCGGAAAAACTTCAAAAGAAAAAACCGTTTTTTTATCAAACAACTCTCTTATCTTCATATCGCTACCTCTTTTATGTTTTAAAATGCAATTATTTTAATCAATTGACCAGTCTATACTTCCCATTCCATGCTCTTCAAGAAATTTATTCGCCTGTGAAAAATGACGACAGCCAAAAAATCCGTTATATGCGGAAAGAGGGCTTGGGTGTGCCGAAGTCAGAATCAGATGCTGTGGATTCGTGATAAACTTCTTTTTGACTTTGGCATCTCCGCCCCAGAGCATAAAAACTATCGGCTTTTCACGTTCGTTGAGATGTTTTATAACTTCCGTAGTAAAAATTTCCCAACCCATATTTCTGTGACTGCGTGGAGAATTAGCACGTACAGTAAGCACCGAATTAAGCAGAAGTACGCCGTTTTCCGCCCATTTTATCAGTTCTCCGTGTTTTCCAAGATTATCTATTCCGATGTCGTCACGTATTTCTTTAAAAATATTAACCAGCGACGGAGGAGGCGCAATCCCCTTTCTAACCGAAAAACTAAGACCATGTGCCTGACCTGCTCCGTGATAAGGGTCCTGCCCTATGATAACACATCTGACATTTTCATATGATGTAAGCTTCATCGCATTGAAAATATCATACATATCCGGAAAAATACGTTGTGTCTTATATTCTTCAATAAGAAAACTCCGAAGTTTCTGATAATATTCCTTGTCAAATTCTCCTGCAAGTTCCTTATCCCAATCATTTCCAAAATTAACCATAACATCACCTAATTATAAACTATTCCGTCGTAATATTTGAATTTTACGAGATTATTTCTTTTATATGTAAGCGAGCCCTCCTGATTAAAAGGAACAGCATCGTACGCTTTTTGTGAACATTCAATTTTAAGTTTTTTTCCTTTCCGTGTAATAAATTCCAGTTCATAATATTCGTCGATATATTTAACCTTTCCGGAAGCCTCGACGATACGCATTCTGTCGTCACATTTTCGTACAAGTGTTGCCATTTCAACCATTTTTTCGGAAACCGGTTTCTGTCTGCTGTTTTCATCATCGATATTTTCTTCGATAAAAAACTTAATAAACTTATTGCCGAAAAGAAATATCATCACTAGCACGATAATCAACGTTGCTCCCAACAGCCACAGAAGATTTATCATTTCCGCAGACATAAAAAAACTCCTCCCGAAATTGCTCTCTTTTTATTATACTATATCTGAAAGAAATTTTCAATAGTTATTGAAAAATTTTCTGATTTGATGTATAATTTAATAAAAAGTTATGGAGGTTTTATATGCAAAAGATTCTTGGATATATGAGAAAAGCTATTCAGCAGTATGACATGATAAACAACGGCGACCATATCGGAGTGGGAGTTTCAGGCGGAAAAGACAGTATGATTCTTCTCATCGGACTTTATCAGCTGAAAAAATTTATCGGAATTGAATTTGAAATAACGGCAATAACGATTGACCCATATTTCGGCGGAACTGCAGGAGATTACAGCGAAATCAGCAATTTATGCAATAATATCGGTATACAGCATTATATTCTTCCTACGCACATAGGAGAAATTGTATTCGATATACGAAACGAAAAAAATCCATGCAGTCTCTGTGCACATATGCGTCGGGGTGCACTTCATGGCTGTGCCGGAAAACTTAGCTGTACCAAAATCGCACTGGGACATAACTTTGATGATACAGTTGAAACATTTATCATGAATCTTTTTACTGAGGGAAGAATCGGTTGTTATTCACCGGTAACTGTTCTTGAGGATAAAAATCTCACCGTTATACGTCCTCTTGTGCTTGCACCGGAAAAAGATATACGGCGTGCATCAAAAAACTTACCGATTATGAAATCAGCTTGTCCTGCTGACGGTCACACTAATCGACAGCAAACCAAAGAATTGATAGCTCGACTTGAACATGAGAAACACGGAATAAAACAACGAATTTTCGGAGCAATACAGCGAAGC
This sequence comes from uncultured Ruminococcus sp., assembly GCA_947178575.1. GTDB lineage: Bacteria > Bacillota > Clostridia > Oscillospirales > Ruminococcaceae > Ruminococcus. Next base: position 32,590 of record CAMWYX010000020.1, read on the forward strand.
GGAATTGATGGCTGGGGAATAAAATAAAAAAAGGCTCTCCTTTCGGAGAGCCTAAAATATGCACACTCTAGAGTTATAAATTTTTATTTAATTAGTCTTCTTTCTTTCTGAGAACAAAAGCAGTACCGATTGCAACTGCAAGACCTGCAACTGCAACGCCTACACCGGCAACACCTGTCTTAGGAGCATCTGCCTTCTTAGTAGTAGTAGTACCTGCTGTTGGTGCCTTTGTAGTACCTGCTGCTGTTGGTGCTTTTGTAGTAGTAGTTCTTACAGTTGAACGAGTTGTAGATGTAGTTGTTTCATTATCACCAGCATTTATAGTACCACCAGTTGTAGTAGTTGTTGTAGCACTTCCAGGAGCCTGAGCACCAGTTGTAGTAGTTGTTGTTGCAGGAGCTTCTGTAGTAGTTGTAGTAGTTGTTACAGGAGCTGCTGTAGTAGTTGTAGTAGTTGTTGTTGCAGGAGCTTCTGTTGTTGTAGTTGTTGTAACAGGCGGCTCTTCATCGTCAGCGATAGCAATGTAACCATCGAAGCTCTTATCAATATCAGCAAGAGCTGCACACTTTGCTATATCTTCTGCATCAGCAACAAAATTGTAGTTTGTTTCAGCATTGTAAATACCACGTGTGAATGTCCAGCCCTGCATAGTTTCACCAACAGTGTCCTTTTCCTTATTAGTGAAAAGGTCTTCTGCAGACGGATTGGACTTGTAGATGATGTCCAGAGGATATACATCACCAGGGGCAGCATCATCAGGAAGAGTAAGTGTAATTTCAGCAAGTACACCTGAACCACCGAAGTTAAAGTCACCGGCAGTAGCAATGAATATACCGTTCATATCCTGCTCTGCAGCGGTTTCATCATAAATCGGAGTTGTCCAGCTAAGTTCGCCCTCGTCCTTAACGATACAAGTACCCTTCTTTACCGTAGGATTTCCAATCATATTTGCAGGACACTTAACTCTCTTGTCAAAATAGATATGGAAACCTGTAGAAGCATATGAATACTCATCAGCACTAACTAATACCTGAACTGTAACATTTTTGTTGTCCGGTACTTCATCAAGAACCACCTTGGTCATTGTAACTGTAGGCTTGTACGTAGAAGCCTCAATTTCAGCCGGTGAAAATCCGTTATCAGCAGCAGCAAAAACATTCATAGAAGCTGCTGAAACAGCAACAGCACCAATAGAAGCAAGAGCAAAAGCCTTCTTAAATGAATTCTTCATTGTAGTTATTTTCCTTTCAGATTATTAAAAGATATTTATGTTCATCTGCCGCCTTGTCCGACGGCAGACTTAACATTTGAATTAATTAATATTTACCCCAATCGCCAAGAACATCATTCCATGTATCTCTGCCAGGATCAGTACCCGTTGAAACCTTACCATAATATACAAGAATGAATGAAGCATCACCAGAGTCAACCTTTCTTGCTGGTTTCTTCTTAGCCCTCCAGTTATCAGCTGAATTTTCATTGTCTACATCGCAGAGGAATGCAGCAAAATCGTCCATGAGCGGGTCGTCTTTAACGAGGTTAGCACTTGAGAACTGTGCATTTTCAAGTTTTTCCGGATTTCCGCCTGATGTTGAAGCCAAAGCATACCAAACAAGTACTGCAGAAGCATCAGTTGAATCTGCCTTAAGGTCGAAGTCAGCATCGCCCTTTACACCAACATAAGCTGTAATACCAACCGGTGCGCCGTTGAAATACCTAATCTGCTGATTTGCAGTTGCAATTACTGTACCTGTTGCCTCGTCAATGATGTCCTTTGTAGCATAAAGCGGAACATTGTGAACAAACTGTTTTGCTCCGTTTTCAAGAGCCGTATTGTATACACCAGCCGGAGTATTCTTGATTGAGAACGAATTAGTAATATCTACAGGAGTACCCTTTGTGATGATATCCTCATCAACTATTTCCCCGTTCTCGTCCATATAAACTGTTGCGTGGTCAATTCTATATGTCAGCGATTTAACCTGCTCTGTGTGGAATTCTGTATCAATATTGAGATAGAATCCAGCATCTGCATCAAGAAAAACATTTACAACATCAGAAACTACAGCTGTTGTTGTTCCGGGAACACTCGGACCATCTGAAGTTGTTGTAGTTGTTGTTTCACCTGCAACATCTCCGTCAGTTGTTGTGGTTGTTGTTTCACCTG
>CAMWYX010000021.1 GCA_947178575.1 uncultured Ruminococcus sp.
TGTAGTCAATTGTGCAAATGAATGTAGTCAATTGTGCAAATGAATGTAGTCAATTGTGCAAATGAATGTAGTCAATTAAATCTCTGATTGACGCTATATAGCCAAAAATCGCAGCCGAAAACAAGTCAAAAACAAGTCAAAAACAAGTTTTTAAAACAATCTATCAAACAAGGAAAAATTATGACCGACTGATTTTTAAATTAAAAAAATTAAAATAAATTAAAATAATTTTTTGAAATATTTAAACATAATTTATTTATTCCGCCCCATTTATTTTACAGTAATCTAACCGAATCCGTTATGATTACTCTAAAAAAACATATCAGAAATTCTTTATTATCAGTTCCTTGTATTCGCCACGGCTGAGATTATTCTGTCTTGAAACCGATATAATATCAAAATCCTTATACAGTTCACGAATATAATCGTCGTCATTGTAAGAAAGTATAAAACGTCCTTTAATTGTCTTTAAACAGCGGTTCAAACGCTCGTGGTCAGAATCATTAAATTCAATATTATAATAATTTTCACTTCTATGATATGGTGGGTCACAATAAAACAGTGCTTTCGGACGGTCATAAACTTTGATAAGATTCTCGAAATCCTTATGCTCTATCACAACTCCTGCACCTGTTTTCAGACGTTTTTCTATGTCGGATAAATAATCAGGAGAAATATTTTTCTTGTTGCAGCCATATGTCCTTCCGTCAGCTCCATAGCTTATTTTTATCATGACATAGAACATAGCTGCTCTTTGAATATCGGTAAATCCGCACATATTTATGCGTTCCCGTATCTCCTCAAAAACTTCTCTTGCGTTCACATATCCCGAAATTTCACGCTGAAGCTCTTCTCTGTGAAATTTTATACAGCGAAACAAATTTACCAGCTGACCGTTTGCATCGTTGTATACTTCAAGCAGTGCGTGTTTTTCTTTAGCAAACAGAACAGAGCCTCCGCCACCAAAAACCTCAATGTATCGGTCTGTTTCGTCCGGAAACATAGATATAATTTTATTGGCAAGCATAGACTTTCCGCCAATCCAAGGTATAAAACTTTTCATATAAATTCTCCTTTATGAACAGCCTTTCTGATAAAAAACAGAAAGGCTGTATTTTTATATTTATTTTTCGATAAGAGTTCCTGTATAAGTCACGCCGTCAATAATTAGCGTAATATTTTTGGACTTTTCAGACATTGCCGGATAAACGTCTGATTTTGACAATCCATAATATTTGTAAAAATCATTGGTCACGGAATATGCGGAAGTTACGACCTCGTCGCCTTTCCAGAAATTCGATGTACGTGTATCAACGTAAGTTGCAGTGTACGTGGAATCAATATTCGCAATACCTCCGAATTTATTAAAATTGCCGAAAATCTCAACAACGAATTTATAATGTGGTCGGACGATTTGAAATTTATCCGCCTGAATAAACAGATTCATGACCACCTCGGCATAGATTCCGAACAGAACGGCGGTAATTTATTATCCCAAAATAAAGTTCGTGGAAAGCGAAAGTTTCGCTCCGGACGGAATCGCTCCCGATTTCGCAGTAAGTACAATCTGTCCTGTTGTCTTTATCTCAATGATACAGTTCACAAGCGAATTATCTGCAACCACCGAAGTGACGTAACGATGTTCCATTAACGGACGCATATCAGCCGGCAGAGTACAAATCGTCGCAGGAGCTATATTCAGAACTTCAACCGCTCCTCTGACATACACGTTGTTTCCGTAACGGCGTACCGCCGGAATCGTGACAGAATTAAACGGAGACGCTCCGCTTTCCAAAGTCAAATCAATCCAGCCGGAATCATAAAGCAACGGCGATATTTTGGAATCAAGATTCCGCAATCGTTCAACAGTATCTTCCGGATTTATGACCGCTGTCGATTGCAGTACCTGAAAATCAACCCTGTTACCGGCATATAACGGATTTGTCAATATAATATTCGTACCGTCATCTGAAACGATGTAATCAGCATTTACTGCAAGTCTTGAGCCATTGACAAAAACATTCAGAATATCTTTACTTCTGTTGTACGACGGAATATTAATCGGAATTGTTGTTGTCTCCGGATTTACTGTTCTGAAATTGCTCGTGAAATCCGCAAACATTATGTATGGATTTAATTCATTGGCAACGGATTCCGCCCATTTTCTGAACTCCGATTTTGCCGTATCGAAAAATTCCCTGTATGTGGTCTGATACTGCACAAATAATGTTGACGTGTCAACCTGATTTATCAGACTTGTAATCCACGGACATTCAGCCGAACCCCTCAAATCTATGATTGAACTCTGCGAAATGTGCGATGTTGTCGGGGAAACACGGATATTTGCAATCCGGTATTCCTTGACTTTCAGATTTTCTTCTTTCGGCGGAACATCTTCACTGCCCGTCCGGTACTGAATTGATATTTCCCTGACAGAAAGCATATTATCCGAACGTAAAAAAATACTGTCATATCTTGTTGTAGTTCCGCCGTTTGCCGGAACTGTAACAGTAATATCATTTTCCGATGATGCCCATTTTCCGCCTATCAGTCCCTCGCCTTTTCTGATTGTGATTTTCATTCCGTCGTTCGCCGAAATTACCTGAAAATCTGTTGACGGCGTTCCCTGAGGTGTGGCGAAAATTCCCTCCGTGATTACACGTTTGTACGGTCGATTCATTTCTTCTGCGCTGTATTTCCTGTCGCCGTTTACACTGTCAAAAAAACCGCCGTCAATCACGTAATTGATTACTGACATTCAGTTCACCTCTATATATTCAAATTTCGGCTCGATATTACAGCCGTTCTCGTCATTCGTTTCAACGACTTCAACAATTCTTGCTTTTCTCGATATGCCGTATTCGTTCTCGACCGTTACCAAATCACCGAGAAAATAATCCTGCTTGTATACGAATGTTGAATCAGGCTCGATGCTTCCCTCGAACTCAACGACTGTTCCGTATTCCGAGAGTTTATCATATCCACGGTTAAGAAGATACACCGAGTACACAACATCACGCAGAATAACACTGTCGTTTTCCGCCGGTGAATCGTTCTCCAAATCTGCAATAATAACATTATATGCCTGATAATATTTTGTTCCATCCTTTGTTATTATCCGACCGTCCGGATAATCAGAACGAAGTCGTTCAAGCTGATTTTCGTCAACAATCTGTATATCAATAATATTCATAACATAGAATAATCTGACAAATTCATCAGCTTGAATATGACCGTCAGGGTACATCTTGATGAGTTCATTCCATGTGATAGTCCGTGAAATATCTCTTGCATCAACGTAAATTTCGTATCTGTCAAGACTTTCGGCATATCCGCTTACATTGCGTGAACGTTCCGAACCATTTCCCTCTCCGGCTACAAGTGCGACGTTTCCCATATTGCCCGAATCTTCGCTGTATCTCGTGGAAATCAGGTTTTCAAAATCATTGGAGAATATTACGGAATCGCTTCTGTCTGTTCCTTTGTACAGGCTGAAATAGAAATTTCCGTTATCCGCAGTGACTTTATATCCCCAGCCGTAAAGTTTGCAGTATTCCTGTATTCTCTCGCCGATTTGCCTGTATGATGCCTGACCTGTTGTGATTTCAGTGAATCCGGCTTTTTCGCCCAACAGAAAATTGCGTCTGCCGTCTGCATTTCTGACCGCTCTTTCCGGTAAATCGGGATTTATAAGGCTTTTGTAAACTATATCCCGAATGTGGGACTCAACGTTTCCCTCCGCATTGGACTGCCCCCAGATAATACGCTGATTAAGAATCTTTTTGCAGTCATATCCCGTAACTGTCAGATAATTTCCGTTCTCAACGTCCGTATTTATCTCAATAGTTTCGATACGGCAAATCATGTCATCATCTTCACGGATTAGATAATTATTTTTTCTCAGAATGTTAAGCAGTTCTGCCGAGACATACGTATATAATTCACAGTCTCCGATTTCGCTGTATCTGTCCGCCCAAATCAGAGAGGTGTAATCGTCAATGATTCCGATTCTCTCTAAATTCCTGTTAAGAACATAAATTTCTTTCACACCGTCACACTCCCTGATACTGATTTCTGTGCCTGATTCGCATTGTTACATCTCTGTCGTGAATCATATCGTCAATTCTGTATGTGAATGAGTTCTCGCCGGTTTTAAGCTGAAAAAATACAGAACCCTTTTCAATCGCCGTGAAAAGATTTATCCTGTCATCATCACGGATAAGCACCGCCGATTTATGACCCTTTGCCGTGTTTATTATGATTCTGTCAGATGTCCGGAAATCATATTTAAGCGTAAAATGAAGATTTTCGTCAACTTTCAGAATTTCGATTTTTTTGACCGGCTGATATATTTCGGCTTCGATTATTATTCCGGTTGCTGAATTTCCGTCAAGATATACTATACGATTCGCTTCAAATCTGGAAAATTCAATTCCGTATCTGTGATTAATCATGGGCGACGGCTCGTATTCTATCGCAAACGGAAATTCAAAAAGTTTTACAACCTTGCTAATATCGTTGATTATTTCCTGTGCTGATTTGAAATAAGGGTCTGTACAGATAACAGATACCTGCATTGTTTCGTTATCCGTGAACAGTCCGCATTCCACCGATTCGATATATCCCTCAATAAAAACATCAAGAGAATTGTTTTTGTAATAAAATTTGCACCACTGCTTCGTGACAAAAAACGAATAAAGTTTCAGACGATTCCGCTCAATATCTCCGCAGATTTTTATGTATATCACTAAATTTCTTGTATCAAGCTTTGATGAATTGAACTTTGCTCCGTCCATTCCGGCAACCGCAGAAATATTAATCTGTGCATTCGGCGGATTAAGTCCCTCGATGTTTATAACCTGAAAATCATTTTCATTCTGTGTCAGGGTCAGAATATCATTTGTATAATTTTCAATTCTGCACGAAAACATCAGTTCCACCTCCGTGACAATGCCAGAAGATTTTTAGTCTGTCTGTAAATCTCGATTCTTGACGGCGTTTTCGGAGCGTTTATCACCTGCGTGAAATTGTTAACATTTGAATTTGTAACAGGAGAATTATTCACTGTCGTTCCTGAAATTCCTGCATTTATTCCCGACAACTGCCCTCTGAGTTCGTCGGCGACTTTTTTAATCCAGTATTTATTTTTTTCAAGAGGCACAACGGCTTCCGCTCCGCTTCCCTCCAATAATCCGACCTGACCCTTTTTCAGCACTCCTCCGGTGGCAAGTCGTGGGAGTTCAAGCCCGTCAAGATACCCGATGTCAACGCCGGGGATTGTGTTTATCAGACTTATCGCATTGTTTATCAGGTCAATTCCGTTGTTTATTATGCTTTCTATCGCCCATATAACGCCGTTTATACCGGCTCTGACCGATTCACTGACAGCATCTGATATATCCGTTCCGATTGATGAAAATTTGTCCTTGATGTTTGTCCAGAGACCGCCGAAAAATTCTCCCCAGCCGGAAAATACGGATTTCACTGCTTCCCACGCTGAATCAAAAGTATCTTTAAACCATGATTTCACGCTTCCGAAAACTTTTTTGATTGAATCCCAGATACCCTCAAAATACGCTTTCCACGTGCCGACAATTCCCTTGATACTTTCCCACGCATCTTCCCAGTTGCCTGCAAGAACATTTTTCACAACAGAAAAAATCCCTGCTATAGTGTCCCATGTCGCTTTGAAATATCCTGCAACGCCATTCCAGACTGCCTTAATCGCTTCCCACGCCGTTTTGAACATTCCGCCGAGATACGTTTTTACAACCGAAAAAACCGCTTTTATCTGATTCCATACCGCTTTGAAGTACGGCACTACCGCTTCCCATATAATCTGAATACATTTCCATGCGTTCTGAAAAGCAAGTTCAAAAAACGGTGCGACAATATCGAAAATATTTTTGATTCCTGCCCATGTCTGTTCAAAAAACGGCGTGACGAAATCCCACACGGCTTTTATAAGCTCCCATGCTTCTTTGAACGCATTTACAACAGAATCCAGTATCGGCTTCACCGATTCAACTATGCCGTTCCATAATCCGGAAAAAAATTCGCCGATATAACCGGCAACGATTTTTACGTTTTCCCATAATCCGCTAAAAAGATTAACTATAAAATCAATTACCGGCTGTACAGCTGTTTTGATGTTCTCCCACAAGCCTATCCAGAAGTTCCTGAAACCCTCTGATTTGTTCCAAAGAACGACAAAGGCAGCGACTAACGCAGCGATTGCTATCACGATTAAGCTGATTGGATTTGCACTCATAGCAGCATTTAATAACCATTGAGCCGCAGTTACTATTTTAGTACTTGATGCCCACGTTACTAATGCGGTGCTGATTTTACTGATATTCTGAATGACTCCGATTAATGCTAATCCTGCAATAGCTGTGCCTACAGCGGCAATAGCTGCAATAATTTCGGTGGAATGTTTTGCAATAAATTTAGCCGCATTTTTAGCCGCATCAATCAATTGACTTATGATTTCTACACCGCCCCTTAATGCCGGTGTAAGTTTCTCAGAAACAGCAATCTGAACGCCCTCAAATTTACTTTTGAGCTTGGTCAAATCTCCCTCTAAATTGTCCTGCATGGTGTCAGCCATATCCTTTGCCGCACCGTCACAGCCATAAATTGATTCAGTTAATTTCTGATAATCTTCGTCACTTGCGTTGATTATCGCAAGCATTCCGGCTAAATTCTGTTTGCCGAAAATAGTCGCTGCTGACTGTAATTGTTCAGCCTGTGCAAGTTCCTCTGTAGTCGTGGTGAGGTCAGCCATAATATCATCGTATTCACGGGCATTTCCCTCACTGTCGGTCAGTTCCACACTTACTTTGCCCATTTTCTGACGGAGCGTATCCATTATTTCGCCAAGCGATTTCATCTTGCCGTCTGAATCCGTCATGAGTATATTTGTACCTCTCATCTGTTCGAATACTCCGGCTTGTTCTGATGCAAGTTTTTCCTGTGCGTCTGCCAGCTTGTTTTGAGCCTTTTCGTAATTAATACTTGCAAGCTGTGCCTGTGATGAATCTTCACCATATTTTTCAATAGCACTGTTCAGCTTGATTTGTGCACTGTCAAGATTGTACGTTGCATTCTGAACATCTTTTTCAGCTTTTTCAATTTCTGTAAAATCAATTTTATTAATTGTTTCCGTTGAAATAAATCCGAGGTTTGCCATTGCCTCTGCCTGTGCTTCGGTTGGCTTTGTCAGATTTACAAGAGCATTTTTCAGACTGTTTCCGGCTTGTGAACCCTTTATTCCGCTGTTTGCCATTAATCCCAGAGCAATCGACAAATCTTCCGCACTTGAACTCATCGCACCGGCAACAGGTGCAACATATTTGAAACTCTCGCCTAAAAGAGAAACGTTTGTATTTGCGTTTGAAGATGCCGCCGCCAGAACATCGGCAAAATGTGCCGATTCGTCCGCACTCATTCCGAGAGCCGTCATAGCATCTGTCACGATGTCCGAAGTGGTCGCCAGTTCCTCGCCCGACGCTGCCGAAAGATTCAGAATACCCTCAATTCCGTTGAGCATTTTATCGGTTTTCCAGCCTGCCATTGCCATATAATTGAACGCTTCCGCAACCTCCGAGGCGGAAAATTTTGTGCTTTCGCCCATTTCTTTCGCCTTGTCACGCAATGCCTCAATTTCTTCTCCGCTTGCTCCGGAAACCGCTTCAACCTGCGACATAGCACTGTCAAATTCTTTTCCGACGTTGATTGATTCTGTAATAAAATTCTTCACGGAATCAATAGCCAGTTTTATTCCGTTGGTAACGAAATTTGAAATTTTTTCCGTAAGAACTTCAAATCCACCTGATGATTTTTCAGCAGTCTCCCCGACTTCCGAAAGCGTTTCATCAAATTCATCAGCTGATTTTTCCGCATCTGATAATTTATTCTGATTTTCTTTGAGCTCTCCGGATAAATCTTTTATTTCCCTGGCGAGTTCCTGAGCCTCGTCCGAACTCTTTCCCTGCTGTAACACAACATCGGAATATTTATCTTTCAGTTTGTCGAGTTCGTTCCGCTGTTCCGAGATTTCTTTTGTAAGCTTATCCGTTGCGGTTTCTGCTTTATCCGTACCGCTTTCGAGTTCGTTCAAAGAACTCTCATAATTTTTTATATCCTTTTCGGTTTTGTTGATAGCTGCCTGCTGATTCAGAATTGTTACACGCAAATCATCAGATGCCTTTTTGTTTTCCGCCTGTTCCTTTTCGACTTCTGATAACGCTTTCTGATATTTTTTGTATTCCTCGGAGGTCTTGGAAACTCCCTTTTCTGCAAGCTCCGCCATTTTGGATTTGAGTTCATCGGCTCGCCTGCCGTTTTCCTTGTATGCCGAATCAAGTTCTTCCTGCTGTTTTTTGTAGGATTCAAGCTTTTTGTTCTGTTCTGTAAGAACTGTATTCAGCTGTCCTAACTTCGCCCTGATTCCCTCGCCTGATTTCGCCCAGTTGTCCATTCCGGCGGAGGCTGCTTTAAATTCTGCGTTTGCGAGTTTGATATTCTGATTCGCTTCTGTGATGTTCTTTTTGAGGTCTGATATATCGACCCTGAATTTGGTGGTTATTTCGTCGCCCTTATTCGCCATTGTCTCCCTCCTGACTTACCGGAACATAACATCTTGTCTTACCGCCCGATTTTGTAAAATGAGTTGTTTTTTCGTTCTGTGAGGATTTTTTATTCAATCGTCTCACTGTCAGAAAAACTTCACGGAATTTCTGTTTCCGGACATCAAACGGAGAAAGACACGGAAAACGCTCGCAGAGACTGATTTGCAAATCAAAAAACATATCATAAAGGGAAGTCCCTGAACTTCCCTGATTCAGTTTTTTCTTTTTGCTCCTTTGCCGACTTCCTCAATGCTGAATTTCACGACATTAACCAGCACGGAAGCAATTTCTTTTACTTTGGTATGTTTCAGTTCCTCGTCTGTCAGTCCCTCGAAAATATCTTTAAGGAGCGGTTTGATAATATCAAGGCTGTGAACAACTACATCTCCGGCAAGTCTGACAAGTTCCGCATCACTTCCGGTCTGAAGCTTGTCAAGATTTATGACTTCAATCAAATCCTCAACAGTTCCGAACATAAGGTCATAAGTTTCGGCGGTGTAAGTCTTTTCAATCTGTTTTCTGTTATAGATGCTGAGTTTAAGTTCCATTCTGAAATCTCCTTATATTTCGGCTGATGTATTTGCTTTGAGTTCGTCCGGCGTTGTAACTTTGCTGAAAAATTCCGATAAATCTGCTTTGCCGTCGTTGTCAACCGATAAATATTTACAGTTTCCGCCGTTTGCCTTTTTGTACTTCGTTGATGTGTGAATCGACGTAAATGTATATTCCATGTTCGTGGCTTCCGTGCCGTCCGTTTTTGTATCGTGAGTACGGCTTCCGCCCGTAAATTTTCCCTTGTATATCCAGTTGTATTCCTCCGAGCCGTTCAGCTTGTCCGCAATGAATCCAAGGGCAAAATAACCTTTCTGTTTCTTGCTTCCGATAAGTGCACCTGTTGCCTCGTCGTATGTCGTTCCCTCGATTAATGCTCTTGTTCTTTTCGAGGGTATTGAAACAACAAGCGTATATGTATCTTCGCCCTCGGAATCAACAACAATCGCCGCCATATCGTCATAATAGTGAGTTTCGGAAGATTCGTTTACTTCCGCCGAAACCTGCTGAACTCCCGACAACGGCTGGACTGCTCCGTATGTCTCGATTACTTCGCCTGTCGTCTCGTCTATTGTTTCGGTCATCGGAGCTAATACAAGCTGTCTCACGCCTCTGTATTCCTCAAATTTAAGTCCCATAATAATATCCTCCTAAATCTCAATTTTAAGAATTTTTATTCCACGCCCTGTATGCGTTATCTCATCGCTTGCGACATCGTGACCCTTTCCTCGCACAATGAAACCGGATTCTTTTAATTTCTTACTTGCTTTTATCAGCATTTCATCGACTAAAACAGGATTGGTTGAATAAAAGTTCAAATCAAAATCCCACACGGTAAAATTTTCCTCGTTGTCATAGAAATCATCGCCATAAGTCTCGTTATTCCAGAATGTGAAAAAACTGTCGGGATATTTTTCGTCTTTGCCAAGCGAACCCTGCTGAAATACCGGATAGCCTGACTGTTCCAATACTGAAATCAATAAATCTTTCATGAATCAGACAATCTCCTTATTTCGTCGTAAAATGCTTCTTCCTGAATTTTCTTTATTTCGTCCCTGATTTTCTTTCCGTAAACGGCGTTGTATAATTTACTGTCTTTTTTTATCCGTGGAGTTCCGTACATCAGAAAAACTGACGACAGACCGCCCTCGGCAATATTAAATCCGACGTAAATCGTGCCGACACCTCCAACCCATGTCACGCCCGATTCATTGTCCAGAGATTTGACTGTTGCGTGAGTCCGGTTATGCTTCTGCATTGCTTTTTCAAGATTTTTCTGAACAGTCTGCTTTGATTTTTTAAGAGCTTCTCCGGCGGTTTTTTTTACGTTTCCCTCAAGCGATTCCAGACGTTTCACGGCTTCGTCAAATCCCGAAAATTCGATATTAAGTTTTGGCATTTCACGTATCTCCCTTTACACGGCGGACTTTGAATTTCATGAACTGATTCCGCATATTGATATTTTCGGGTTCTCCGATAATCTCATAAACTGCACCGTCCGGAATCCTGACAATACGACAACCGCTTTTTATTTCGGGATAATACCATGTTTCGATATTCGCCGTATCGATTACGCTGTAAATGCCGTTCACAGTTGTTTCTGTTCCACCGTAGGTCTTAAAAGAGCCGAAAATCAGGATTCCCTTGCCGGAATATTCTTTTACGGTCACGCCCTTTACGGTTTTATATTCCGGCGTGAACAGTTTCAGGGGCGTTGTAAACGGAATCTTCGGTCTGTATTCTGACATTTTTTCACATCTCTTCCAGTGATTTTTCTGCACGCTCGCAGAGTGTATTAAATTCCTCCTGATTCGGCAGAACCGCTCCCATATCTGCAAGAATATTTTTAATATGATTTGCGTGCTGTTGTTCCTCGTGTGCCATATCCCGTAAAATCTGCGAATAGCCGGAATTATTCACCTTTTTTGACATATCGGCATATCTGATAATATCACGAAATTCTTCCCTGAGATTTTCAGAAAGATGTTTAATTAATTCGTCATTGCTCATAATGTTCCCCCTGCGATGTATTTTCTCAATGCTCTGATGTCGGAAATGCCGAAATTCAGTTCTTTTTCTTCGGGCGAAATGAATTTTATCCCCGGAATCTTTACAGTGAAATCGCCGTATTCGTCAAGAGTTCTTTCAAGAGCACTGCTTATAGCCTCGATGTCGTAAACGCCGTTATTATCGCTCATGAGCATGACTGAAACGGCTGGGGAATCAAGAAACCGTGTTATAATTTCCGGATTTATTTCCGCCATTGAAGTTGCTGTACTCAGAATTATCCTGAAAGTCTTGTCCGTGATTTTCGGTATCATCTCATTTTTGGAATATTTTATAATTCCGTTGATAATCTGCTGTTTTGTTACCTGAATCATATATCCTCCTGAATTTTACGGTAAGAGGATAAAAATTTTACCCTCTTACCCTTTTATTTTTTATCAGCTGTTTGATGCCGGAGCTGTTTCGGTCGGAGCTGTCCAGCTGTTATATCTCTGCATAGGCTGAGGACATATACTGCTCAGCGGAACTTTCTTTTCAAGCGGAAGTGTCTTGCATTCGATTTCCTTGTTCATATCATTACGCAGATTGTCAATCTTTGAGTCAACAAATGAAAGATTATCTGTTACACGCTGATTGATAACCGCCTGATTTGCCGCAATTTCTGCGAGTTCCCTGCCTGTTGCGGTGAATCTTGCCGAAACGTTTTCACGGTCTTTTGTGAACTGCTGTTCCATGTACTTGTAAAGTTCCAGAACCTTTGCGTCTGTTTTCTGGTCAGAAAGAAGCATATCTTTTTCGGATTCAAGCTGACTGATTTTTCTTTCCTGTTCGAGTTCGTAACGAGTTACCGGAGTGTTTTCGGAGCAGACCGCACCCTGATTGAATCCGCCGAAAAGATTCCCGAGACCGCCGTTGTTGAGAACTCCCAGAGCCGTGCCTATAATTCCTGTTGTAAGTCCTGCGTTTGCCACGCCTTTTGTTGCATATTCCATAAAATTATACCTCCTGAATTTTTATTTTGTTTGCATTTATTATGATTTATTTTTTACATCGGAATCCGCCTCCCTGTAACTCAGCTGAATTGCTCTCTGTCTGAAATACGGGCTGAAATCAGCATTCCCAGAACCGTAATTCCAGAGGTCGGCAACTCCCCGTGTTATGATTCCAGCAGAAGTTCCGGAATTTACTGTCTCGGGTTTAACGCCGGCATCAAGCAGAAAATCCTTTACTTCTTCAATATAGCCCATAAGTGTGCCGTCCTGAAATTCGCCGGTAATGCCGAGATTCGTTTTTACCCTCGATAAAATATCAAAAACTTCCGCCATTATTTTCACTTCCTTTTGATTAGATAACAGCCGGAAGTATCAAGCATTTTTCCGTCAACGATTGTAAGCCCTTGGTTAATCAATTCGTTTTTGTCATTGTCAAACCAGCATTTTATTCCGAACTGCATATTTGTATTTATGGCATAATCGTTAGGAACCCAGAATATTCCGACCACATCGCCTTTAAGAGCTGTATCAAAATCGGGAATCACATCGGGCTCAACGAGTGTTACACTTCGTCCGAAAAATGAACCGGCTGTGTTTCCGATACTTAAATCAGTCGCTTCACGGAAAAGAGGTCTGTTGTTTGCATCTTTCATTGTGAGAAGATAGCTTTCAACGGTCGATGCCGGAAACAGAAATTCCCCCTGACCTCGTTTGGAAAGCGGAATTTTTGCAAAAAGTTTCTTTCTCCATGCCGTCCAGTCGGAAAATTCCGCATCTGTCATCTCGATGATATTTGAAGTGTTTCCGGTTATGCGAGGGTCTTTTGTTATTCCGAGAGGCTGACCCGAACCTGTTCCCGAAATAATAACCTTGTCCATCATCTCGACATAAGCCTCAACCATGATTCGGGTTATTTCAGATTCAAACAAGGGAAGAGATACAACCTGTGCGAGAAGTGTCTGAGATACACGGATTTCGCCGATATTGTATTCAAATGTAACAAAATCCTTTATTTCTCCGGCTTTCTGATTATCTGATACTGTTGATTCGGTTATCCATTTGAAATTGGCTTTCAGCTTGCTGATAGGAAACTTTATTCCTCCGGAGACATTCAGCTTGCGGACTTTGGAATAAATCTGACCGTAAACTTTGGAAACTTCGCTGATAAATTCGTTCATGATAGTTTCCGGAATTATTGCCCCTAAATCAGCAGTCGAAGTCGTACCCTTATCACCGCCGGCTCTTGCAATGACATCTGCCGGAATCGGCGTTCCTCTCTGAACGTAATCCTTGAACGCCATACGATATTCCATACTTGCATAGCCTCCGGAGTTCTTCTGATTATCCGTACCACTGCCGACAGAATACGATGCAATCGGATTTCCGCCCCTGATTTCGGAATTTTTCGGAATCTGCTGTCTCTGATTTTCCGCCGGTTCAGCCGGAGAATCATTCTCTGTGCTGGATTCTTCAATTTCGTCAATTTCCTCCTGAGTTTCTGCGATTTCAGCGTTTACATCTTCAAGCAGTCCGTTGATGTTTCTCACTTCCGATACGTCCTGCGATGCCATAGCTTTTGCGGTTAAATCGCTTTTCTTTTTCTGAAGTCTTGCAAGTCTTTTTTCAAGAATCTTTTTTCTTCCCATGTTAAAAACCTCCTAAAATTTTTGTTTTGAGTTTTAATATTTTTAATTCATCATTATCTGATGATTTCTGTTCCGATTGTCTCGCTGTTTCGACCGCCGAACGTGCATTTATTTCAGTGCTTTCATATGCCGGAAACGTAACCGCACTTACTTCCACAACCGTGCTGATTGACCGTATATGGCGTGTGGGGTGTTCAGATTCAAGATTTTCCCACTCCTCGTCGCTTATCCCGAACATGAACGACATTCCGGTAATATCCCCACGCTTTACGGCACTGTAAAGACTTCGGGAATCTGCGTTGTTTTCAGTATCAAGATTCACACTGATACTCATTCCGGAATCGTCAACGGTCAGCTTCATTGTGGAATCTTCCGCATTTTTTCGGGAACGTGCAAGCGGAATTTTATTTGTATCGTGATTCACAAGAAACCGGACATCTGTCAAATCTGCACCGTTCAGAGCTCCTTTTTCGATGATTTCGTCAAAATATCCGAGATTTGTCCGGCTGTTGTATACAATAGGTCTGCCTGTTATGATGTTTCCGGTCTCAGATTCCTCCGCCCTGATTTCAAATAGATAATTACGCCTTGTAAGTTCGGGATTTATTGTTTTGTTATCCGGCATCTTCCTCGCCTCCTGTGTTTTTTTTGTTTCCGCTTCTTCCTATCTGATACTTGTCAGCGATACTCACATCAACATAATTAAGCGACTGCATTCGTTTCCCCTCAAGTTCCGGAATCGGCTGTAATCCGAACGCCGTCCGCTTTTCGTTTTCGTAAAGTGAACCGCTGTCTCCGAGCAGACGAACCATTTCAAGCGTCTGGTCTATGCTCATGAAAATCAAATCTTTAGGATAAAATCTGATTTTGTTTCCGAATGACCGTTCCCTCTCACTGAAAAGAACTCTTGTAAATTCATCTGACAATCCGATAATAACCGGCTCTAAGGTTTTCTGATAGAACGCTTCGTATTGTGCCGGAGTGTAGTCTCCTGTCAGAATCGCAAGCGGTACGCCGAAATGTCTCAGAATCTTTTCATCTAAAAATTTAAGAGTATCGGAATCCACAAGTTTTACGTCTTTTTTAATCGGTATGAACTCGGCTTTAAGGTCGAGGGGAAGAAATCCGCTTCGACTTGCAAGGAGTTTGTTTTCGAGTTCTTCCAATGCCCTGATGGTGCTTCCGTTATCCATCATCGTGTTATACTTTACAACGCCGTTAATCGCAAAACTGGATTTCATTGCAGAACTGACACCGTTCATCAGGTCTTCATTAATCTGCAATGTTTTCAGAAGTGCGGAATAATCGGGCTGACCTGTTTCGTCTCCGCCCATGAACTCATTCACGGAATACCGGTATTTCAGATGTATCACGTCATCATAAGGGAGAGTTGTTTCGTATGTATTCGCAAACCGCATTTTGATAAATAATTTTCCTGCTGAATCCTCAATAAATTCAACAGATGCAGGCTGTACCGGATATAACGCCCGATAATTCCGCTTTTCATGACCCTGCTCGTCATTCCATACATCATACACCGGAATGATAAACGCATTGTAATGAAGCATAAGCGACCACATCACTTTTTCAAGAAAATCACTTTTTGTCATAAGCGGATTGGGATTGTTCAATACTTTCTGTCTGTCACTGTTTACAGGTTTGGAATCGTTTCCGTTTTCTTTTATGTGCTGTGGATTAAGTTTTTTGATTTCGGTAACAATGCAGTTTATCGCCTGCTGAACCACATCACTTGCAAAAATATTGTCGCCGAACTGCGAAAATATCGGCGTATAACCGTTGAGCATTCTCGCATAATTCGTCTTAGTCCGTATTTTTTTAAATAATCCGTCTAACCAGCCCAATTTATCACCGCCTTTCAGTTATCTGCCTGAACTCCGTGCGATACCGCCGGTACATCTCATAGAGAATTATCAATGTGACTGCTCCGTCAATCCGCTTTCGGGATTCCATTTTCACCGCCATGCACTGCCCAAAGGAATCGACTTCGATTCCGGCATTTTTCAGACACCACATATCGACGGGATTCTGATTGTAATTAATCAGCTGATGTGCAAAATCCGCCTCGCAGAGTTTCATGGCGTTTGAGAGCGTCTGCCGGTTTTGCAGAATCATAATCAAATCGTCATTTGCTTTCTGCCAGCCGTAAAATTCCATCTGATTCAGCCAGTCCTTGCAGAACCGCTGGTCATATCCGCATTTCCAGAGCTTTATGTCGTAATCATGATACAAGCTGTAAAACCAGTCGGCAACCTGTGCAAGGTCGATGTCGTTTCCCTCCGAAACCGTGATATATCCGGATTTAACCCATTCTGCGTATTTTGCTCCGGCGTTTCTGTCGTCTGATTCCGTGAGTTTTCTTTCCGGAATAAAATATTTTGTATGGATATATTTCGTGTTGTCTCCGGATTTCATGAGCAGAATTTTGGCACAGGTCAAATCGGTTGTTTCCGACATATCGACCGCACCCAAGCATACACACCCCCGAAAATCTTCAAGATTAAACACGGCTTTATAATTATAATCCTCGGAATTTAGCCACGATTTACCGCCGTTCTGCTTGATGTTGAAATCTTTCGCCAGAACAAAAATCCGGTCTGCTTTTGATTTCCGTGCAATGTCAACCTGTTCTTCAAGATATTCCCATTTTTTGACGATTCCCAAAGTCGGATTTGATTTCAGCCAGAGCCGGTTTTCTCTGTTTCCCTGCCATACTTCGAGTTCGCTGTCCTGAGTATAGAGCCACGGAAGAAGTCTTTCGCCGGAAATTCCGTCATCTTCACCGCTGATTACCGCCCTTGCTTTCCGGAGTTCGGCATCAAGATAGCCGTCAACGACAAATCCCTCTGTAGTGATATTGATGAATTTCGGATTGTTTTTCAGCGACTGCGACTGCTCGATTGATTTGCCGATTATGTTTTCTTTCATTTCGTGAGTTTCGTCAATAATCGCAAAATCGATGTTCCGACCCTCTTTGTTACGGGTTCTGTCGGACATCTTGAATATTTTTGTATTCGTCGCCTTGTTTATGATAAAACGCTGATTCCGTTTGGTGTCGAGGTCATTCGGGTCGTAAAGCCGACGCATTGTGTCGATTGCATCATACACAAGACCGCACTGAGCATCATCATTTGAAGAACAGCAGATGTCCGCCCCCTCGTTCCCGACTATAAATTCCGCATTTGCAAGTCCGGAAGATGTTTCGGATTTCGTGTTTTTTCTTGTAATAAGAAGAATCGTTTTCTTGAATCTGTCAAAATCCGTCTCGGACATTTTAAACGAATAAAACGCTTCAATCCACGCTTTCTGCCAGAGCATCAGAATCATCGGCTTGTTGTAGAACGGCGATTTTGTGAGACGAACACATTTTTCCATGAAATCAATCCGCAGTAACGCATCTGCCGTATCATAGAAATATCTGTCATTGCGAAAAGCTTCACGCAGATTTTCGAGTTCCTGCCATAGTTCCTGACCGATTATTATTTCACCGCATTCCGCACGGGCGTGATATTCAAGCAGAAAGCTGTTGTCCGGAGTCCAGATTTTACGTTCTTTTATCAGCATGATTTTGATTTTTCAGCCATATTCTCAGCGGACTTTCTTCCGATTCTGAATCATCGCCGTTTAATCTTTCAAGTATCTTGATTATATTTGTGTACTGTTGCAGAAGTTCCTTGTACTGTTTTGATGCCGGCGTTGATTTCTGAATTTCCGGATTTGAGGGGTGAATTTTGATAAACGGCAGTTTCCTGAGTTCTGCAAGCTGATTTTCAAGAAACAGAAATTCATCAATCAACGATTCAAGAAGCTGTCTGTCATCTTTGTTTCTGCAAAGATATTTAATCAGATTTTCACGTCTTGTCATTGTGTCAGCTCCTTTTGTTATTTATGTTAATATGTGTGACTTTTTCAGAAATTCCGGTTTTTTGATTCCGGAAATCTCATTTTTTGACTTTCTCCGAATGGGAGGCACTCTCCAACAGTTCCCTTGAAAAAAATTTCAGAGCTGACGTGGGGGGGATTTGCCGGACTTCCGCCACCAGTCGTCGATGAATTTTTTCCATTCCGAAAAGTTTCTGCCGTCCCTGACAGCTTTCAGCCGTGCGATACATTCATCATACGCACATTCAATGAATATCTCACGAGCTCCGACGGAAGCAATCAGTCTTTCACGTTCACCGCTGAGAGGATAACCGCCGGTTATGTACGCATTATTCCAGTTGCCACGCCTGTACTTCACCATATCAATCAGCGTGTCACGGATTCCGAAAACATTGCTTTTAAGCCTGTCCGGCTTGATGTATCTTTCACAACCGCTGACACACTGCCATATATTATCGGTATCAACAATCAAATCCCCGAATCCGGCGGATTCCTTTACATACGTTGATTTTCCGCTGAGAGGACTTCCCCACACAAGATATACCTGTTTCTGTACGTGTCCCAGTTTGTTGTGAATCCTGTTATGGCATACGTGATGTACAAGCATGATATTATCCGGATTAAGCGATATTTCCGCATTATTCACATTGTTTTCGGTAAGATGTATTCTGTGATGACCTATACAGTCATATTTGCGGACAATCGGCTTTCCGCAGTGTTCACATATGATTTCGCCGTTTTCGTTCAGTCTTTCGGATTTGATAACCTGCATAAGACTGACCCACTGTTTAGACTGATAGAATGAGGATAAATTAATCATCTAAGATATATAACCCTCCTGCTATCATGTAATACGTTCTGCCATTGAGTTTGACTATTGCATTTGATTCAACAACATTGCTGTATCTCGGAATAAATACATGAGGGCAATAACAATAGCTGTTTTTTGTGGTAGCACTGCATAACACTGTTTTGACTGCACCTGTATTCAGGGAATAACTTTCGTAATAAATATTCGGGTCTCCTGCCGATGAAACATTGTAACTTACAGTATTTACACCCGATGCGTATTTCAGATTTACAATTCCCTTTTCTTCTGCTCCTGTGATAACATTATGGTGTCTGGTCAATACAAATCTCAGCTGAGTCGATGTCCTCAACTCTGAACGTGGAATCCCGTTCGGGTCTTGTGTTTTCTCTATCATAACTGCCAGACTTGACGCTGTTTTGCAGATAATAATTCCTATGTATGGATATGTATCGGCTGGCGATATTTCTTGTTTTACTGAACCGGTCGCAATACTATGATACATTGTATTTCCTGTAGTATATCCGAATGTCAGAACGGCATTTCCGTAAATATAGGTAATACTTTCAGAAGCATAAGGACTGTTGTCAGTATTTTCGCTTATGTCGTCCCAGTCTGCAATATCGTCAAAAATTTCTCTTAACTGACTGATAGTATTTCTTTGATATGTATAAATACTGTATGATTTAATCTGCATTATTGTTTTCTCCCTCTGATATTTCCACAACTCCTATTTCATATATATCAACGCCGGATATATATATTTCCGGAATACCTGCCGGAATATATATTTCATTGATACTGCCGACAATTCCGAACCATATTTCATTACTGTTGATTATTGCCATTACTAAACACCTCTTGGTATGGAATCTTCAAGTTCCGTGAGACGTTTGTCAATACTGATGAACATTGATTTCACTTCTGCTTTTGTGTAGAACTCCACAGCAGTGGCAACGCCCTTGTCGTCGAAACGATACAGCTTTTCGTCAATAAATTCACAACGTGAAACATATTTTCCGTCTTTGAGGGAAATATAATATTTTTCGTCCGAATAATCAACCCAGCCGATTTTAATCTGTCCGGTATCCAAATCATAAAAATATCTTTTTCCGAAAACAGTCTGCCAGCCGGTTCGGAGCGTTCCGTTTGAGGCGAATAAAAACGGCGTGCGGTTGATATACCGTTCTCCCGTCATTCTGTTGCCTACGTCATCAAGATAATAGAATCCTGATTCATCGGATAAAAAATCTACTGCCGACGGCTGATTGTTCAGATACTGCCAGCATCTCAGAGCCATATCAAGAACCGACTGTATAAATCCTTCAAGATATTTGTTTTTACTTTCCAAATCAGATATATTATTTTTTGTTTCTGCAAGACTTGTATCATCGGTCTTTATATACAGAACGTTGTTTTCTTTCGGATTGACCGAATTATATTCCGCAGTCGTTCCGACCCAGAACCGCAAAGGCTGATTTTTGTTAATCTCTTTCAGAACAGAAACAGCTCCCCAGTTCACATTGTTAATTTCACCGTTCCCGACAGCCTGAGAAATGATATTTAAAATCTGCTCTTTCGTGAATATTTCGTCCAGACAGTAATTTTTATATTTTGCGTAAATTTTTTCGTCCACAGAATCACCTCACCAGTTATTATTTTCAATCTGTTTTTCACGGAGTTTCAATTCTTTCTTTTTCAGTGCGATTTCCATTTGTCTGGGAGATTCGCCGACAAGTTCCAGCATCATCTCCAACGCTTTTAAGTCGCCAGAGCAAGCTTTTTCTTCAAGTGCATCAAGTATCATGTCAATCAGTTCAGGATTATCCCTGATACGTTTTTTCATAGCACCCCGAAAGTTTCGTGAAATGCCGGAAGCAATTCCGCCTTTTCTTCCATTCTCGACCGCTTCACGACCGCTTCGGAATTGAGTATCAGGATTTCCTTTTTTTAAGTTCTCATTCTTCACTTCACCACCTCTGACGAATTATTTTATTTAATTATTTTTCTGTGACAGTTCCGGAATAAGTCACGCCGTCAATAATTAGCGTAATATTTTTGGACTTTTCAGACATTGCCGGATAAACATCTGATTTACTGAGATTATAATATTTATAGAAATCTCCGGTCACGGAATATGCGGAAGTTACAACCTCGTCGCCTTTCCAGAAATTCGATGTACGTGTATCAACGTGAGTAGCGGTGTATGTACTGTCAATGTTTGCAATACCGCCGAATCCCAAATCCTGAGCCACGCATGATACTTTCTTTGAACTTATTTTGTTATTATTTTTATCGTAGCAGATTATATCCGCCGCACAGCCGTTGACGTGCTGACCTGTTCCAGAACCTCCCACATTTTTATCATGGGCAGAACAGCGATAACCAGAATTGATGATTATTTCCGAGCAGTTCAGAGCCTTGTGAAGCTGTTCAAGCTTATTCACAAGGTCTGAATCAAGCTTGGTATCGTGATTTCCTCCGCATTTACAACGAAATTCATTCACGCTGAAATGTTCAGTGATTTTTGATGTATCAGTTGATTTGTATGTCTCTTAGAATTTTTAGCATACCGTATACCGAAATAGAACGCTATAACGGTCGTGAATATCGTTTGAAACTGTTCTGATGTATAATTTTATACCCCTTAACGTCTGAACGGCGAAAACAGCCGTTAGAATCAATGTCACAAGCGATTTCACATCAATCAGCTTTGCGATTTTGTCCTTAATTTTCATGCTCTAAATCCTCCAGCCTGTGGTTAATGACTTTGATTTTTTCGTCGGCTACTTCCATTCGTTCCTCGAGCTTAAAAGTCCTCTCAATAAGATTGTTGTATTTTTCCTGTTTCTTTTCAAGCTGTCCTATGCGGTAATTCGTCATTTTGGAGCTTACAACAATACCGCCTAAACTGCCTCCGAGCGTACCGATAAGCGAGATAAGAGCGATTACTATTTCTGTGTTCATTATATAACACCACCTCTTATGAACACTCAATTTATGTTAGCATACTAAATTTCCTCCAACTTGACCATGTTTCGCCTTTGTTTGAACTGGTGCGAATAAACACCCCTGCGTATGTTGAACTATTAAAAACATTCGCATCTACGCCTGCAATTGCGACCTGAGCAATATAGGTAAAAGTATTTGTATTAGGACCGATATAAAAAGGACGAAATACCAATAGAATACCGTTGGTTTCTGGTCCGGGTCTATTGGCAGGACTATTTGTATACATATACTGTCCTGTTTGCGTTATATAATTAAAGTTATTGCGGTTAATATCATCTAAACTCCCCGATATTAAATCACCACTCGTGAGAGTGCCATGAAATTTCATAGTGATACTGGATATTGTGTTTCTATTACTCTCCGCCTGACTTTTAACTTTTGATATTTCGTTTTTAATATCAGCGTCGTCATAATTCTCTAAATTGTCAAGTTTAGTTTTATAACTACTTGTAAAATCATTTTCTGAAAGTCCTTTACCTACGATTTTATCAACCTTGGCATTAACCATACTATTAATTTGTGTTGTAACGTATACTGCTGATAGTGGTGCTGCCTCATCAACCTTTGACTTGTATTCATCTGTAAAGTCATTTGTTGAAAGTCCTTTTCCTGCAATTTTATCAATTTTATCTCCGAGAGTGGTATTAATTGCAGAAATATCAGATTTTATCTTTGTATCGTCGTAATTATTCAGGTTATCCAGTTTGTCTTTGTAAGATTTAGTAAAATCATTAGTCGAAAGTCCCTTACCTGTTACCTTATCGACTTTATCAGATATTGCTGAAGTATTGGCTGATATGGCACTGTTCATAGCCGCTGCCGAATCCTCATGATTTGTTATCCAGTCGGATAATTCTTTCAGTGTATCAAAATCTTCCGGAGCATTTGCGATTATTTCAGCGATTTTTTCTGTTATTTTTTGAAGTACTTCCGCTTTGGAATAATAGTCTGATAAATCGACAGATGATCCGCCATTTGAAGACAATATAGCTGCCAAATAAATATCATGCAAATTCATTTTGTCGCCTCCCCGTTGATATACCACTTGCCGTCTCCGGCGAGAACTGCAATTTTATTTTCGGTAACAATAAGTGCCAGTGAACCCTGCCGGAGCGAATAACCCTCAATATCATCAACAGCCGGAAGCTCGTCCAGAGTATCAACAAAAATTTCAGCGATAATACTGCTTCTTCCGCCGATATTATGTGCATATGAAACAAACTCAATTTTATTGAGATAAAGCATTATTTATCCTCCCTGTTGAAATTTTTAAGACGTTTCACGATTTTCAAAGCCCACTGTGCATCGGGATTTATTTCGGCATAATTTTCAAACAGACTTACAACTTCCATAATTGTTATGTATATGAATACCGCAATTGCCGTGGCTTTTCCGGCGACTGCCGAAAGTTCAGAGGCTTCGTAATACTTTCCGAGTGCGTTTATGCCAATGTCAAGACCGCACGTTGCTGTCATAACTATAATTTCCCCGAGCTTGTTCAGACCGCCTTTTCTCATCTTTGAACTGCTTATATCGTTATTGCAGTAAGCCTTGATAATACCCGTAAGATAATCCGCACCTGCAAGCCCGATTATTATCAGAAGCATAATTATATAATTCATTTTTTCACCTCAAATCACTAAAACAGAAAAGAAATTTTTGTGATTCCGCTATGTCATATCCGGAGAATTTAGAATTTCTTCACCGCATTTTTTCAAACGTGAATTAAGCTTTTTTTGTAGTGTAAGTATTTTTTTCAGTTCGTTCTGGAGTTTCTGAGAAGTTCCGGCAGGAACTACTTTTTCACGGCTTTCTGCGATTTTATCCAGTATAGTCAGACGTTTTTTAATCAACCTGCGCATTTCGGTATCAGTGGTGCAGACATGATATTTTGCCTTGCAGGCAGGACATTCCAAATATTGTACGATAATATCGCCTTTATGTATTTCGCTTAATGAAATATCAAAATTATGTCCGCACTTGTCGCAATATACGAATTTATTCATTATTCTTACCTCAATTCAAATATCAAAATAAAAAGGAGACACTGGAAAAGCGTGAAAGCGTTCCAGTATCTCCAGTATAACATATATAATCGTAACTTGTGTAACATTCGTAACATTTTGGGAAAAATTTTTATATATTTTTCTCCAAATATCTTTTTACCGCCATTTTTATAGCTCCCTCGGTGCAGCCATTCCCGATTTTACAGGCAACGTCTTCCCAGTCAGGGATTTTATTGTTTTCGTCAAGAGAATCTATACAATATATTTTTATTGCTCTGCGAACCTTGTATTCTGAAATGCTGTTCACAAAACGGATTATAGATTCTGTCTTGTCTCGGAGTTCTTTTTTTCGGTACAGGAGACCGACTGTAGATTCTTCGGTTTTACTGCTTTTCAGTTTCTTGTCTATCTCGTTGAGTTCCGAACAGTAAAGACGATATTTTTTCAGTTCATCGAGGGTCATTGTTTTTCCTTTCATTATCCGCATCACAATCATTAATAAAATAGATTCTTTTTTGTTCCTTAATCAAATCTTAATTCCTCCATTGTGGATATTGCCGATAATTTTTGCGCCACAAGCATAAGCAGTAAAGAGCCTGAAAAAATCTTTATCTTCTTCATTATCGGATTTTGAGCAGTCAACATCATAACTTCCCGAACGCCAACAAACAACCCCTTTATGTTGCGTATCCCAACAATCAGCAAATGAAACTATATCGCCCTCGAAAATCTTCACGCCGTTCTTGTCGGTCATGCCTGTGAACTGTCCGACAGTTTCAGGGATAACTTCGTGCCATTCTCCGCCAAAAAGTTTCGAAGGGCTTTCGCTGATAACCGGTGCAACGTGATAATTACCGCCACTGCTGACTGTATCAACCGAATAAAATCCCTCGAACCATTCGCCGTTGTCTTTTCTCTTGCCTCTGAACAAAATTTCTCTCATTTTAATCAATCCTTTCTTAACCGCCCTGAATGCATTTCAAGGCGGTTTTGTTTTTCGATAGTGAATTTATACTCACGAATCATCAGCTTCGCAAATAGATACCGTTACACACGCCTGAGAGCCGTAATACTTATCAAACATACAGCTTACTATCTGCGAGTCGTCATGATATGCGATTCCGTTGAGACTGTCGGCTATTATTTTGATGATATTATCGGAATCGGGCTTTTTTGTGGGTCTGATTTGCTTGTCGAGCATAAGAGCCGATTTTTTCCGGCTTGCTGATTTCGGAATACTGAAATATGCCTCGATGTTCATTCTTATTCCGGTATCTTTCGGGAAAGAGAAATCACCGCACTGACTGGAATATTCCAGTCTGATGAGATTCTCATAGTTCACGGTCTTGTCCGGAGTGTATGTATGTACATGATTTCCACGGCGTGAGAATTTCGGTCGCTGTTTTCCGACAGGTTCTCCATGAACTGTAAATTTCACTTTCTGATTACTCACCAACATGAAACCTCCTCATCGACAATCACAACCGGAAATTCATCAAGCAGACATTTTTCGCAGAGCTGCTCGTCATAATAGCTGTAGAGTTCATCAACTTCCTGATGACATTTATCGCAGTAACAGTGAGGAGTCCGGCTTTTTCCGCAGTTTATGCAGTACGGACAGCCCACGCAGTCATCTTCAATTTTAATCATTTTACTTTTCTCCTTTCCCTTTTCATCTGAAACCGGACATCTTCACCGGAAAACTGTATCGGCGTATATTCTCCAAAAATTCTTGAAGCTACTTTTCCGGTATATCGTTCAGAAATATCTTTTATGCTGAGATTTGTGCTGATAATTGTTGATTTCCTGCGCATAATCCTTGTATTGATGATATTGTAGACTGTTGAAACAGAAAATTTTGAATTGTTTTCCGTTCCCAAATCATCAATTATAAGCAGGTCTGCATTGAGAACAGAATCAAGTCTCTCACGGGAACGCTCATAGCTGAAATGTTCGTTTTCGATACTGTCAAAAATGCTTATCGCTGAATCGTAAATCACCGCAATACCCTTACGTATTACTTTATCTGCGATTGCAAGTGAAAGATGTGTTTTCCCGAGACCGGTATTTCCGGACATTATGATGCTTTCAGCTCCAGGAGTAAAAGTATCGGCGTAGTTTTTTGTGAAGTTCAGAATTTTTTTCATTCTTGCATAATCTTCGCCCTGATAATATTTCAGGTCAAAGTCCTCGAAATGTGAAAGTTCAAGATATGTATTCCGGCTGAACTCGTCTGCTCTCAGCTGACCTATTACACGGTTCATGCAGTCGCAGAAATTACTGTTGATATATCCTGTATCACCGCATTCCGGACAGCTGTAATGAATATCGAGATAAGTTTCGGGATAGCCGTTTGAAACAAGAAGACATTTCAGTTTTTCCTGAAGCACAAGATTCTTTTCTTTGATTTCCTCGATATGTCTCTGAACATCTCCGCCGTTTTTAACCGCTTGCAGAATTTCCATTCCTGTGCTGAAAAGCGAAGTATTTATTTTCATGATTTCGGGTATTCTGCCGTTGATTTCCTGAATCCTCTTTTCATTTTCGGCGATTGCCTTGTCACGTTTTGCTTTTATTATGTCATGAGCTTTTGTATATATTTCGGTACTCATTTTATTATCTCCCCTAACTGAAAATATCCGGCAGAGAATCATAATCTTCTGCATTGAATCCGTCGCTGTTGTCTCTTTTCTGCTTATTATTATAATTTCCGTTAAGGACTTTAACAAAATTACTTTCTCTGATAAGCCAATCAAAACTTGCTTTCCAGTCTCTATTATTAATTCCTTTAAGGAAATCGGATTTTTCAGCAGTTTCAAAAACTTTTTTTATCTGTTCAACTGAGAATCTTTTCATAAGAGTTTTGAGGTCTTTTTTGCTTGAATCAGAAACAACCATAATTTCCGGATATGAAGTACAGATTTTATGATACAAATCAACAATTTCAGAAATCCGAGAGGGAGAGCGAGCGGACTTGTCCGCTTTTTTCTCTGTCTCTCTCTCTGAATCTATATCTATCTCTGTATCTATCTCTTTATCTGTCTCTATACTCTTGTCGGACAAAGTAGAGGACAATGTCTCCGATGATTTCTTACCATTTGTCTTTAAACCAAGCCTGTAATTACGCTTTTTCTGTGCGTATTCAGTTTCTGAACCGACAACATCATCAACATACGGAATTTTTAAAATGCCGTTTTCCTGTTCATAGATAAGACCGATTTTTTTGAATAATTCAAGAGCAACCACGACAGTATCAAATGAAAATTTAGTATCTCTTGCTATCTTGTTTACATCATATGGTATGATTATTTCGCCTAAAGCCGAAGCGAGTTCACCGCCCTTATTTGCAGTAAGCAGACATAGTTTCTGATACAGAACAACATATTCACAGCCGTTCTGTTGAGAAATGAGCCAGTCGATTGTTTCCAAATCAAAAAAATCTGTCCTTAATTTAATCCAGTAATATCTTTTAGTCATAAAATCACCTCCTATAAATGGGCAGAACCAACGGTTTCTGAAACACCAAACCGTTGATTATCCCATAAGTTAACAGAAAGTTTACAAATCAGAACGGCATATCGGAATCAGAAAAAATTTCCTCAAAATGTTCTTCGAGACCTGCTGGAATTGGGTTATCGCCGATAGTCTGTACTTTAGAAGCACTTGGATTTTCCGATTTTGCCCCTGTAAACTCAACATTGTCAACAAACACATCTGTAGTATAATGTGTAACGTCCTGATGATTTCTGTCCTGATAACTTCCGGTTCTGAGAGTACCCTCAACGGCAATCATCTGACCTTTTCTGAAATAGTTCCTGATAAATTCCGCAGTCTGTCTCCACGCCTGACAGCTTACGAAATCGGCGTCATACGTTCCGTTGGCGTTCCTGAATCTGCGGTTTACGGCAATGGTGAATCTGCACGAAGCAATACCGCTCTGTGTCTGTCTGAGTTCGGGGTCTGCGGTGAGTCTGCCCATTAGAATTACTTTGTTCATTGTTTAATCCTCCATGGTTTCTGAAAATTTCTGCTGTTCAGATTTTTAATCTGTTTTTGACTGTTGCGGAACTGTTCCGAGAATATCGCTTGTGAGCTTTTTAGTTCGGCTTTCACGACGACTATTTTCCGTATTTTCGATGTCCTCTGCTTCGCCCTCTACCAGTACGCCCATGAGTACTTCCGGACAGTATACCCTTGCAAAGAACGCTGCCGCTCTGTAAGCAAGCATTTGTTCGGGCATTGTAGACCATTTTTTATTAGATGTCCAATTTTCATCTTTAGCCATTTTCAATGTTACAACAGTGCCGTCCAAAA
Source organism: uncultured Ruminococcus sp. (assembly GCA_947178575.1). Taxonomy (GTDB): domain Bacteria; phylum Bacillota; class Clostridia; order Oscillospirales; family Ruminococcaceae; genus Ruminococcus. The sequence goes on from CAMWYX010000021.1 coordinate 27,871, forward strand.
CATCGCCGTTACGGGTAAATGCCTTGACATAGCAGCCTCTGCTGTCAGTCCCCTTTTCTCCGACATAAACAGGATAAGCGTCTTTGAAACGTGCCTTTATAAAACTCATACAGGCTTGTCCGCTCCATGAGGGCTTTCCTTTTACAACGTACAGAGACTGCATTACCATAAGCGGAGATACTCCCATTCTGTTCGCCATATCTACAGCTATGGCACAGTCTGCAACTTTGCCCTGATACTGCTGAGGGACAAGTGATGAACTGGCGAATATCTTCGCAAGATTATATGACTTCCTGAAACTGTCGATGAAGTTTCCACTGACCGGAACTGCCGGTGTTTGTTCGGTCTCTGTTAATGTAATTATTTCGTTCTCCATTTGTAATTACTCCTTAAAAATATTTTCTCACTACCCAGTCGGGGAGCGATAAGCTGTGGATTTCCGGTTCTTTTTCGTAGCCGTACCATATACCGGTATTCTGGCATTCGGCGTAGACTGTGAGATTTTCCATAGCTTTCTGTCCGCCGAGCTGAATCATCAAATCATCGGCAGCGTGAACGCATACAGGGTACGGCGGTTCTTTCTCAACGGCGACAAATAAGAAGTTTTCGGCTTCAACTCCGCAAGTCCTCAGTCCTTTGAGATACCATGCCACCTGAACGTGATAGCGGTAATCATACGCAGATTTCGTGAAGCTTTCGAGGCTTGAGTTCTGAGTTGTTTTCAGGTCGATGACGCATTTTATATCCGTCCGGAGATAGTCGGGACGGCATTTGCATTGTATACCGTTTTCCTCCCAGAACCACGATGTTTCAGCTTGTCCGCCTTGCAGAAGTCTTGAAGCTATCGGGTGATTCCTTACGGATTCAGCCATAGAAAGAGCGGTTCTGTAAACGTCGTCAGGAACGGCTTCAACGCCGTTTTTCAGACTGTCTGTGAACGTCTGATATATTTCCCTGCCGGCTTTTGTCCGGCGGTCTGCGGCAGGGCATACGGCGTATTCGGAAGCGAAGCTGTCGGGTTCAAGAATCAGCTTGTGAACAACACTTCCGAGAAGCATCGCCGGTGTGGATTCTCTCGGATTTTCCTTGATATGTCTGTAATAAGCCGGTGACCTGTCAATCAGGTCAAGGTCTGATTTCGATACTGCCGGATATGCGTGATATTCGGCGTTAGTCATTATTAGGGGATTATCCATTATTTTTATTCCTCCTGCATAATTTATAGTAGTAAAAGTTGAGTATTCCTGAATCTCCGCACTTTTCAAGAATATTTTCCGGTTTGATATGTACTGCATTCTCCGAAAAACGCATCAGAACACGGAGAATGCACTGTGCTTTTTCAAGGTCGCTCATTTTGTTTCCTCCCTTACTTTCCCCACTGTTCCGCCATAGCTTTCGCTATGCCGGGAAATGTTTTGCTCCTTGCTTTTGCTGAATTGCTGTCACAGTCCATGCCTCTGATTTTTCCGTGAGATTCTTCAAAATTAATCGGTTTTCCGCTTTTTGTATATCCATAAGGTTCAGGCGGTGGAAGATTGCCTGATGTCCGGAGCGGTTCAAGATTTTTCAGCCAGAAGCATGTACGTTTCTTCTGATAATTTTCAATATCGTCAGTGCTTTCTGCGAAATAATAAGGGTGTACAATCTGGTCGGGCTTTCTCCATAATCTTGACATAAAACCGGTCGGATTCTCAACGCATATCCTGTCACAGTCGGCAAGTGCAAACTGCATGAAAAATACTGCCGATTCCGATACTTTCCATAGCCGTTCAATGACTTTTTCGGCAGGAGTACATTTCAGTGAAAGGTGGCGTGTTGTGACTGATGAAAGATATGTACAGGGCGGATGAGCGATAAGCAAATCCCATTTTCCGGTAATTTCATGAAGTGTCCAGTCCGTTGTGACAAATTCGCAGTTACCGTTAATCAGCGGAATCACATCACTGCATATATGCCATTCAGGGTGACCGCCGGAGCATTCCTGAATATCACAGCTGTATGCTTCGTGACCGAGTTCACGGAACGCTGTGCATACTCTCTGAGATTCCTCACACGCAACGAGAACTTTCATTATTGGCATCTCCTCTGCTGATTTCTGTAATGATTTCTTCAAGCCGTCTGATGATGATGTCAAGCTTTTCTGAAGCATCATCATCATTCCACCACACGTTATAGATTTTATCTGTTGTTTCGTCCGGACAATCTATACAAATCTCTGTCTGAAATAAACCGTGATACGACGAATATCTGACAATTACTGATGCCGTTTCTGACTCGGATTCAATATACAAAGCAAGCGACATAATTTTCAGAATTTTTTCTTCGATTTCCATTGACTTTTCCTCCTGAATCTGCTATAATAGCAGTGGTTAAAAATTTATTTTATTTTTTCCGTCTGAGTTTTCTCAGGCGGTTATTTTTATGTGTCAAACATATCAAAAGTCATCTGATTTCTGTCAGAATCTGTCCACCAGTCAAAAACATCAAGACCTGTTTTCCACGAATATTCTTTTTTCTGATGTGATTCCAGCATTCTTTCAAATGCCATGATATACAGATACTTGTATTTCGGATATTGGATAAAGTCTTTTTTCATACCCTTAAACCCCTGCAGAGGACAGCCAATACAGCCGATACGTCTTTTTCCGCACTGATACAGCGGATTTGATTCACAGCCATAGTGTTGCAGGAACTCCCACACATCTGCATCAGTCCAGTCAAGAATAGGATTTATCATTGTTGAAGTTGTTCTGTAACAATGTTCAACTAAACGGCGATTCTCGTCATTATCCATATTCATTACAAGACCGCCTGCCTGTGTGATTTCGTAATCAGCACCGATATTTTCAGCCATTTTCTGCACGGTTTTCGGTTTTCCGATAATCTTAATCATTCCGGCTTTTTTAGCTCTGTTTAAGCTTTCGGCAGAACGTACACCAGTGATTTTCATTCTGCCTTTTCCGCCGGTTTCTTTTAGTTCCGAACAGCAGTAACGCATAATCCGTGTAGGCGGAATACCTTTTTTGACTATCAGCGACCACATTGAAATTCTGTTGCCGTTTCTGTCGTGCGGAATGTCAATTATCACATTCGGAACAGATTTCACATATCGGATTGTCTCAGGAACGTCAACGCTTGTAAGATTGTGATGTATTTCATGCTTAACGCCTGCAAGATGTGCAAGTATGCGTATAACATCGCTGTCCTTACCGCCGGAATAGCAGAGATAATATGGTTCTGTTTCGGGTTCAAATGCTTTCAGACGTTCAATAGCGATACGTTCCTTTTCAATATCCATAGTAGCTTTCGTCCTCCTCGAACTGTTCGGCGGTTTCTGTCCAGTAGTCGATATTTTCGTAATCTCCGTATGCGACGGCAATGTAATAATCCGCAAGAGACTGCGATTCCTTGCTGTCTGCGATGACCGGTTCTGATTCACGGATTATTTTTTCACGCCGAACCGACTTTATTTCGTCGTATAGAGTTATATACACAGCGGTTGCCAATGCTCCGATGAATACCAGAGCATTGAATACGCTGTCGGAGAGTTCCGGAATATTCGGATTCATTCTGTACCTCCGAAAAATCCTGCAAAAGTTTCAGAGCCAAACTGACCTCTTGTGAGTTCGATGATTTCACTGACTGTGTATTCCTCTTTAAATCCGGTCATATTGTCAAGAAACTGCTGAGTTCCCTGACGGCAGGCACCTGTAATAATCCGGTACATCGTGACGGCATCATCTTTTTTTACAATGCTGTCAAGTGTAAGATTCCGGTACTGTTCCGAACCTCTGTCACGGGCTTTCTTGAACTCTATATCCTTGATTCCGTCGCTGAACCTGTCGCAGTGGGCATAATACTTCCCGTCTGAAACAACATTTCTGCCCTTGATTTTTCCGGTATACAGAGTATATAGTCCGGATTTTTTAGCCTTTCTGATATGTGTAAGTATTCCGTCAGCATAGAGATATTTTCCCTCGACATAATCGCCGTTGTGCAGACGTTTATAATTTCTGTTTCCTGTGATTTGTCCGGCATCAGATTGAAAAACTCTACCGCCGACAGTAAGATTTTCCGGCAATGATGTAAGTCCAGTACAGCCGGTAAGGTCAAGCCAACCACCGACCGTGAGATTTTCAGGAAGCGATGTAAGTTCGGTACAGTCTCTA
>CAMWYX010000022.1 GCA_947178575.1 uncultured Ruminococcus sp.
TTATAATACTTACTATCATAATGGGAGGTCTTACTGCCGGACTTCTTTTTATACAGGCAAAACAGGCGGAAAACAATTCATATGTAACAGTCGACCCCGAAACCCTCAGTCTTATTCAGCTTGAATCCCCGAAAGACGGCGACCCGATTGCAATTGTCGATACAACACTTGGAGAATTCCGGTTCGTACTTTTTCCACATCATTCACCACAGGCTGTTGAAAACTTCATAAAGTTCGCAGACGAAGGCTACTATGACGGAACATATATCTTCAATTCCGAAAGCGGTGCGTATTCAGCAGGCGGAAGCAAGCTCAAAAACGGCGAAATGCCCGAAAATTACGATGTTGACCGTGAACTCATTCCCCGTGAACTTCATCAGGATTTGTGGCCTTTCAGAGGTGCGATATGCAGCATGACAACAACTGTTGAAAGAACATTCAAGGAAAAAGTGTTCGGAGGCGGAAATTACTACAACGGAAGCCGGTTCGCTGTTATAAATTCAATAGAATTTGACGAGCAGATGACCACGGAACTCCTCGAAAATTCACAGAATGAAGAACTCGGAAAAGCTTTCGTCGAACACGGCGGAATCCCGAATTTTTCACAGCAACTCACTGTTATCGGTCAGACATATGAGGGTCTTGATGTCGTTGAAAAACTTGCAAATCTTGAAACAGAAAACAACGGATATTATAAAGTTCCGAAAGATGATATTATGATAAATTCTGTCGTGATTTCTGAATATTCATCTGACAACAGCAAAAATTGAACTGTTTTTCCGTAATTTGGTATGGTTCTATCATCTATATTTACCAAAAATTTGCGGAGACTTTTTACAAAATAAAAAAAATGTAGTATAATTAATTTTTGATAAAGAAAAGAGTCTGTATTATCATGGTGTTATTATTGAATTTCCCGTAAGTACAAGCTCTGAACAAAACGTTGTGAAGGAAAATGATTATGAAGAAAAAATTTTTAGCATTTCTCGTTGTATGCAGTCTTACTGCCGCTTCAATGCTCACCGCCTGCGGAAAAGAAATTGAAGTTTCTGACGACAACACCGGAAACAGTGTTTCACAGGACGAACAGGGAAGTAAAACTCCCGAAAATGTCGATATTGCAAACTATACCGCTCCTGAAAAAGGCGATACCATCATCGAAATGAATATCAAGGATTATGGTACTGTCAAATTCCGCCTTTTTCCGGAATACGCATCAACCGGCTGTGAAAATTTCGTTGAACTCGCCAAAAGCGGTTATTATGACGGTCTCACATTCCACCGTGTTATAAGCGATTTCATGATTCAGGGCGGAGACCCCAAAGGCGACGGCACAGGCGGTGCATCTACATGGGGCGGAGAGTTCGACGGCGGCGTTGATTCACATCTCATACACCTCCCCGGAGCTGTTGCATATGCAAATTCCGGCTCAACCGCCACAAACGGAAGTCAGTTCTATATCGTAACCGGTGAGCAGAATATCACAGATGATGTTTTCATCAACTATGAAGCATACGGCTATTCTTTCTCCGACAAACAGAAAGAACAGTATCTACAGAACGGCGGAGTTCCTTTCCTTGACGGAAATTATACCGTATTCGGACAGGTCTTTGATGGTCTTGATATAGTTTTCAAAATCCAGTATGCCGCTACAAATGCCAGTGACAAACCGCTTTCCGATATAATTATGGAATCCGTAAAAGTAAGCGAATACAACGGCGAGGAACTCAGGTGGCATATTTCAGACTATAACTGGGATAATCCTACCGATTCCGACCCCGTAAACTTCACACCTCCGACCGCAGACGATGATATTGTAATAATGAATATCAGAGACTACGGCACGGTAAAATTCAGACTTTTCCCAGAATACGCTCCTGCCGGCGTTGAAAACTTCGTCGAACACGCCAAAGAAGGCTATTATGATGGTCTTACATTCCACCGTGTTATCAATAACTTCATGATTCAGGGAGGCGACCCCAACGGAAACGGTACGGGCGGTGAATCAATATGGGGAGGTAAATTCGACGGCGGAACAAGCTTCAATCTTATCCATGCGGCCGGTGCACTCGCCTATGCAAATTCCGGTTCAACCGCTACAAACGGAAGCCAGTTCTATATCGTTACCGGCGAAGTCTATGACGATACGGCTCTCGACAATCTGAAATCAAGCGGATATTCCCTCACAGACAAAGCCGCCGAAATATACAGGACTGCCGGCGGAACACCGTTCCTTGACGGTTCATATACTGTATTCGGTCAGGTTATTGACGGTCTGGACGTTGTTTTTGAAATACAGAAAACCGAAACCGACACCACAAATGACAAACCGGTTGAAGATGTTGTCATCGATTCCGTTACCGTTGAAAAATACGACGGAAGCGATGTTAAATGGTTTATTTCCGATTATGATACCGCTTCTGACGATGCGTCCGGCGAAAACGGTGCAGAGGATTCATATGATGAATCCGGATATACAGAAGACTATGCGGAAGAATAAACCTGAAAACAGCAAAGATACCGGAATATGTACAGGAGTTCCGGAGTTTAAGGAGAGAATTTAGTTTGGATAAGTTTGTTATTAAGGGTGGACGCAGGCTTACCGGCGAGGTAACAATCAGCGGTGCAAAAAATGCCGCTGTCGGTATTCTGCCTGCTGTTATTCTGTCGGACGAACCGTGTATTATCGAAAATGTACCGACTATTAGCGATGTGAACATATGTATAAGAATACTCCGTGAAATGGGTGCTGATATCACTTTTCTCGGAAATGATACCTACAGAATCGACCCGACAGGAATCAGAAGTCATTGTGTTCCATATGAAACAGCACGGAAAATGCGTGCTTCATATTATTTCCTCGGAGCACTTCTGGGAAAGTATAAAAAAGCCCGTGTTTCCATGCCCGGAGGCTGTCCGCTCGGTGCAAGACCAATCGACCAGCATCTGAAAGCGTTCTGCTCTCTCGGAGCAAAATATACGCTCTCTCAGGGAATGATTGACCTCACCGCCGATAAACTCACCGGCAATCAGATATTCTTCGATGTCGTGACCGTAGGCGCAACTATGAATGCTATGCTTGCAGCAACAAAGGCTGAAGGTCTTACAATAATCGAAAATGCCGCCAAAGAACCGCATATCGTTGACCTCGCAAACTTCCTCAACTCAATGGGTGCAAATATAATGGGTGCAGGAACTGATGTTATAAAAATACGTGGAGTTCAAAAACTCCACGGAACAACTTATTCTGTTATTCCCGACCAGATAGAAGCCGGAACTTTTATGGCCGCTGTAGCTGCCACAAAGGGCGATGTCGTTATCAGAAACGTTATACCGAAACATCTTGAATCCATCACAAAAAAAATGGAAAAAATAGGCGTTCATATAGAACAGTTCGATGACAGTATTCATGTATGGGTCGACGGCCCTCTTGTCAAAGCCAATATAAAAACCGCTCCTCACCCCGGATTTCCGACGGATATGCAGTCACAGATTGCAACTCTCCTTACTCTTGCCGAGGGTACAAGCATTATTACCGAAAATATCTGGGAACAGCGTTTCGGCTACGTTGACGAACTCCGGCGTATGGGTGCGGATATTACCGTAAACGGAAAAATCGCTCTTATTGAGGGAACAGGCAGACTTATGGGAGCTCCGGTCAAAGCCTGCGACCTGCGAGCCGGTGCAGCTCTTATAATTGCCGGTCTTGCCGCTGCTGGTATTACCGAAATAGAAGATATTTTCCATATCGAACGGGGTTATGACTGTATGGAGGGTAAACTACGGGCTCTCGGTGCGGATATTGAAAAGGTAAGCATTCCCGACAATAAAGACAGTTCAAAAAATTCTTCCGACAAGGCAGCTGTATAATATTTCTTATCAATCTATAAGAATTTTTTTAAATGACTTTCAGCATTTATCATTATCTGAAAGTCATTTTTATAATTATAAGACGAATTTTATCTAACTATCGGCAAAATACCCCCACTTCTAAGCGAAGCGAAAGTGGGGGATGAATGCCAATATTTTTTTACTTAAACTATTGACAATCAGTAAAATATATACTACAATAAATACATAGGAAATATCCTGAATCTGAAAGAAAGGAGAAAAAACTATGTATCTTACGGTAAAGCAACAAGTGAAGCATCTTTCAAAAGAAGAATACAATATTCTGAGAGAATTGTGTCATACAGCGAAAAATCTTTCAAATGAAGCAATCTACAATGTCCGTCAGTATTATTTTACAGAGGGCGAATTTCTGAAGTACGAAAAAAATTACGCTCTGCTGAAAAACAGTCCGAATTATAAGATGCTTAATTCCAATATGGCACAGCAGATATTAAAAGAAGTAGACGGCTCATTCAAAAGTTTTTTCGGACTGCTGAAACTTGCAAAACAAGGTAAATATGCTTTCAAAGACTGTAAAATACCGCACTATCTGCCAAAAGACGGATTCACCACACTTGTGATAGGATTTGTCAGACTGAACGGCAACAAGCTGATTCTGCCGTATTCCAATACGTTCAGAAAAACACACAGGCCTGTTGAAATTACAATACCGCCGATACTTGCCAATGAGCATATCAAGGAAATCAGAATCATTCCGAAATCAAAAGCAAGGTTCTTTGAAGTTCAGTATACTTACGAGGCTGAATGTATTCAGAGAAATCTTAATCAGAACAATGCACTTGCTCTGGATTTGGGTGTTGATAATCTTGTGACGGCTGTATCAAGTGATGGCAGAAGTTTCATTATTGACGGTAAAAGACTGAAATCCTTCAATCAATGGTTCAACAAAGAAAATTCAAGACTGCAAGGTATCAAGGACAGACAAGGCGATAAACGAAGAACAACAAACCGCCAGAAAATACTTGCTGACAAAAGAAGCAGACAAGTAAATGATTACATGAGCAAGACTGCAAAAATAATAATCAATTACTGTATCAGACATGATATAGGTACTCTTGTGGTCGGCTACAATGAAACATTTCAGCGGAATACTGATATTGGCGGACAGAATAATCAGAATTTTGTCAATATACCGTATGGCAAATTACGTTCAAAACTGGAATATCTATGTGAACTGAATGGAATTGTATTTTTAAAACAGGAAGAAAGTTATACTTCTAAGGCATCATTCTGGGATAAAGATGTAATTCCTGTATACAATGCAGATAATCCGCAGAAATATCGTTTCAGCGGAAACCGTATACAAAGAGGATTATACAGAACGGCTGACGGAAAACTTCTGAATGCAGATATAAATGGTGCATTGAATATTTTAAGAAAAAGTAGCGTTGTGAGTTTAGATACTCTATACAGTAGTGGCGAAGTGGACACGCCTGTAAGAATAAGGGTTGCCTGATTTGTCAGGTGGAGACTTAAATACCAATCTTCTTACGAATCCCCCACCTCTTAGCGAGTTTACGAGCGTAGGTGGGGGAGAGTTCACTTCCGGCAGTGTTGCAATTTACGTCCTGATATAATGTAATGAAGCAAAAAATACATGAGATTTGCTATGTCAGAAACTATTTTGAATATTTTGCAGAAAGGACGAAAGAATATAACATAATAATAACATAATGAAAATAAAATAGGGCATGAACTGTCCGAATTTACGCCTGCGGAGACAGTAGATTACAAGGTCGACGAAGCAGGAAGCCTGCCGTTTCCAAACGGTGGGCAGTTCACAACGGTGTAATAATGTTCAATACAAAAGCCGGCGGAAAATATTCCATTAAAAGCTGAAAAGGACGAAATCTATGAAAATAAACAAAATTATATCATTTGTATCTTCGGCAGTTCTTGCCTTATCTTCACTTACAGCGTGTCAGAGTTCGGAAAAAATCAAGGTGAAACCGGAAACTTCATCGTCGTCATCATCGCCGGACAGTCCATCAATTTCAGATACTTCACCGGAAAACAGTGAGATTATAACATATACATCAGGCGGAACAACCGCCGAACCGGCTGAAACTTATCCGGACTATCCCATATCTTATCCCGAAATCGAAAAGAAACACGCCGGCGACCTCTACGAAGCCGAAGAAGCGTGGATGACGGAAAATCTCGAAGTCAAAGGCTCTCCTATGGTGATAGACCCCGATGACAGCGAAAACAGTACAGTTGAAAAATACAGCGGTTACGGCTATGTTACCGGATTCGGAAATGACGGAAATAGCTTTGTTATCTTTGAAGTCGATGCACCGACAAATCAGCACTATGATTTGTCATTCAGCATATCTTCCGATAAACTGGTTGACTGCCGTATATCGCTTAACGATAAGGAAATAAGCACTTTTAAAACTATGGACGATGACGATTTCACACTTATCACGCTGTACGGAGTATTTCTTACCAAAGGCAAGTCAAGAATAGAAATCTGTCCGCAGAACGGAAATATCAAGCTCGATTATATGAAAATCGCTAACAATACCTCTCTCAGCGAAATAAAATATACCGCAGACGGCAGACCCTCAAACAAAAACGCCGGAGAATCTGCAAAGGAACTCCTTGCTTTTCTCAGCAGCAACTACGGAAAATATACTGTTACAGGTCAGTATGCTTCGGACGAAACAAATTCCGAAATCGAACTTGTATATCAGACTACCGGAAAATATCCGGCTATACGTTTTTCTGCAATGCATACTTCCGGAAATTCTTTCGACAGCACTTTCAAGGATATTGATGCCTGTGCCGACTGGTACAGAAAAGGCGGTATCGTCGGTCTGATGTGGTACTGGGAAGCTCCCTCAAAAAAGCCCTCCGTCTATGCCAAGGAAACCGATTTCAGGCTTTCCTCTGCGGTTACAGACGAGAAAATAGCCGAACTTTCACAGGAGGAAATACGTGGTCTTTACGGCGAGGGTAAAATCTCGGAACAATGCTATGGTCTGATACTCGATATTGATAATATGGCAGGTCAGCTCATGTCTCTCAAAAACAAAGGAATACCCGTTCTGTGGAGACCTCTCCATGAAGCATACGGTGATTGGTTCTGGTGGGGTGCAGACGGTACGGACGCATATCAATGGCTCTGGGAACTTATGTACAACCGCTTTACAAAATATTTTGAACTCGATAATCTTATATGGATATGGAACGGTCAGAGTGAGTCAACACTTGTCAATAAATCAACATTTGACATCGCCTCACTGGATATATATATGAATCCGGAAAAAGATTTCGGAAGCCGGTACGAACAGTTCCTCGCACTTCAGAATATAGTCGGAAAAAATAAACTTATCGCTCTCAGTGAGTGCAGTCGTATTCCTGATATTGATATATCTTTCCGTGACAATGCGGTATGGTCTTTCTTCGGTCTGTGGTACGGAAAATATCTTACAGACGAAAACGGTGAATTTTCTGAAGAATATATCTCAAAAGAAGATTTTATCCGCTCATATAATTCAGATGGTGCACTGACGCTCGATGAATATATCACCCTCTGTGGCGGAAATGAACTCGTTCCGCAGTATGATGAATCCGTAACAACAACATTGACAACAACATCGGTCGATGTAGCTGATACCGAAAATACAACCGAAACTACAGCCGTTGATGAATTTACCGAAAATTACGGTGACGAATACACAGACGATTACTACAACGACGACTATCAGGAACAGCAGGTGATTTGGTGAAAGACGGTCTTGAACTGAAAATTCCGGTTTCACAGGAACAGCGTGAACTCCTCAGTAATATGATGTCACAGGTAGAATCCGCCGGAATAAAAGCGGTCAGCTTTAAATTGTTCGGTACTCTCGTGAATATGCCGTTTTCAGAAAAATATGACCTGTATCTGCTTGTCCAGTCGGAATTTCCGGAAATATCCGGAAAAAAATGTTTCTCAGATTTGCGTATTGAATCAGAATCCCAAGCCGGAAGAAAAACAAACAATAAATATAATATTTCTGATATTTATGAAATTATTGGAAAAAAATCAAAAATTCCCGTTGAAATTCTCAACCGTATCAGGCAACGTGAGTGTGAACTTTTTGCAGAACTTGCAGTACCACGCAATCTGGGAAAATTACTTTTCAGACGTGCTTCGGAACGACACAAAAAAATAATCATCACTGCCGATACAATCTATCCGAAAAATATTATTTTACAGATTCTCCGCAACTGCGGATATGAAAATTACCACACACTTATTATTTCTGACGAACTTGAATATGACAATAAACGTGAAGATGCCATTTTTGCTGAAATACTCAGAAAATCCGGTGTTTCAGCAGAACAGCTTATTCATATCGGCACGGACGTTGCAAATGATGTGGAGATTCCAATAATAAACGGCTCAAAGGCTCTTCTTTCTGCCGAAAGTCTGCATAATATGATTAAGTCGTGCCGTATATGCGGATACGTTCATGCACGTCAGCTCTATGATTACGATTCTGCGGATTTTCTTGCACTCCATCTTGCATTTGGTCTCTTTTCTGCGTATATATTCGATATTCCTCGAAATAGCCAGCTCCACAGCGATTTCTGCAATAACTCCTATATATTGGGATTTTTCGTCTACGGGTGCTATAAAATATCCGGATATATTCCGGAGGACAGCATACAGAAAATACTCGTTCAGGCAATGGAACAGAACAGCGATATGAAACGTGGAGGAACTGATTTTGAAAATCTTTTCCGTCGTCATTTCGGAGATTTTTCCGAAAAAATCAGTATGTCCGGAATGAATCTTCCTCTTGAATTTATTGCGAATCACTGTGGTGAATCCGACCGCAAAATGTTCAGGAAATTTATTCCGGCGGAAAATATGACCGAATGGGAAAATATTATTTCCGAACCAGATACCGCACCGCTTCACAGACAGCGTCCGGAACAAAATTCACTCGAAAAACTGGCGGACAGAATGTTTCCCCCTGGTACAAGAGTAAGAAATATCGCTGACGGTATTCTTTCAAAAATAAAGGAAAAGGCTCGTTTCTGACAAAAAATGCAAAATTTTTGCTGTTGACGACATCAAAATAAACGACTTACAATTATTTTTAATTTTCGATTATAAATCCGTTAAAATTATAAAATTTTCTGTTGCAGATATAATGCCTCCTATGATAAAATAGAATTATGGAAAAAACAACATAATTAGATTTATTCGGAGGTAAAAATCAATGAACAACAAAATTAAGGTACTTATCGGTGACGATTCAGCAGAATCAGGAGTAAGCATTGCAAACAGACTCAGAGAACGTGGAATGTATGCCTATACACGACGCAAGGACTCAAATATAATTGTCGAATCTATAAGACAAGACCCACCTGATGTTGCTGTACTCGATATAACGGCTCAGAACGGCGATGCGGTCACTATTATGAAAAAAGTTCGGGAACTCGGCGTTAAATTTCCTGCATTTATTATAACGTCAGCTTTTGACAACGAATTTATTGAGCGTCAGGTGATGGCTAACGGCGGAGCAAAATATCTGCTTAAACCATACGATGCAGACGACCTTTTCAATGTTATAACTTCCGCTCTCGGCGACCGTGCAAACAGTCTGAGCGATGATATGGAAATCGTCGTAACCGATATTATACATCAGCTTGGAGTGCCTGCTCATATCAAGGGCTATCATTATCTTCGCTCGGCAATACTGCGCTCCATTGAGGATAAAACACTTCTCGAAAGCGTTACAAAGCTTCTTTATCCGACTGTTGCAAATCTCTATGATACAACATCGTCACGTGTTGAACGTGCTATCCGCCATGCTATTGAAATCGCATGGGACAGAGGAAATGTAGATACCCTTAACGCATTTTTCGGCTATACCGTTGATACCACAAAGGGCAAACCTACAAATTCCGAATTTATTGCCCTTATTACTGACAAGTTAAGACTGCGTTATAAATCTGCGCTTAAAATCAAGAACTGAGAACCTTTCATTACAGATTCTCGTTGATTGATTAATTAATTAAGGAGATGTTTTTTATGTCATTCAGAAAAATTGATATTTCAGAACTTCAGTTCAATCCATTCACCAAAATCGGAAAAGAATGGATGCTTCTCACCGGCGGTACTATGGATAAATTCAATACGATGACCGCTTCATGGGGTCAGCTCGGCGTTCTCTGGAATAAAAATGTTTTAACCTGCTATATCCGTCCGAACCGCTATACATACGAATTTGTCGAAAACGGCGATATGTTTTCCGCTTCGTTTTTCGGCGAGGAATTTCGTAAAGTTCTTTCTTTCTGTGGTTCACATTCCGGACGTGACTGCGACAAAATTGCTGAAACCGGTCTTGTTCCTTCCGAATTTGACGGTACTGTGGGATTTGAACAGGCTGATATGATTCTGATATGCCGGAAACTCTACAGCTATGACATGACTGAAAACGGATTCCTTACAGATGACGGAATACCGGAAAAATTTTTCGGCTCTGACCCGTATCACCGTGCATATATAGCCGAAATCATCGGAGTTTATGTAAAAGATTAAAATTATTAAAAAACACTGGGATTTTAGTCCCAGTGTTTTTATATTATAAACAGATTTTATAAAATACTCTCCATAAGTGCAACGGCGTGTGCAGATATTCCAAGCTTTTCACCTGTAAATCCGAGTTTTTCCTCTGTCGTTGCCTTTACACTTATCTGTGATACATCACAACCGCATACTTCCGAGATATTAATACGCATCTGTCCGATATACGGTGCAAGTTTAGGGGATTGTGCAATTATGGTAGCATCAATATTTCCGATGACGTATCCGGATTCACGGCATATTTCGGCAACACGTCCGAGAAGTTTCATGCTGTCTGCTCCTCCGTATTTCTCATCCGTATCGGGAAAATGCTGTCCTATATCCCCCAGTGCAAGCGCACCGAGCATTGCATCCATTACTGCGTGTACAAGCACATCTGCATCGGAGTGTCCGAGAAGTCCGCACGTATACGGAATATCAACTCCGCCAAGTATAAGTTTTCTATGCTCGCAGAGTCTGTGGACATCATATCCGTGACCTATCCTGAAATCAATCATTACAAAATCCTCCGGCAAAGCGTCTTTGCAATTTCTATATCTTCGGGAGTTGTTATCTTGATATTTGTATAATCCCCCTCTGTCATGTATATCTTTCCGCCGACCGCTTCAACAAGCTGACAGTCATCTGTAAAATCAAGACCGTGTTCAATAGCAAAATCCACGCCCTCAAAGTAAATCTTTTTCCGGAATACCTGCGGAGTCTGTGTTATATAAAGCGAACTTCTCGGCGGAGTATCTGTAACCAGTCCGCCGTCAACTACTTTTATGGTATCTTTAACCGGAACTCCGAGAGCTGAACCTCCGAAAACAGATGCATCTTTTATTGCCTTTTCGATATGCTCCGGCTTTACAAGCGGACGTGCTCCGTCATGAATGGCAATGAGTTCAGTTTCTTTTGATATACAACGGATTCCGTTTATTACGCTCTGCTGTCGGGTTGCACCGCCCTCGGTACATTCTTTGAGCTTTGTGATTCCTGCTGATTCTGCTTCCGCCTTTATCGCCGGAATATCTGTTCTGCGTGAAACAATTATAATTTCCTGTACGCTTTCGCAATTCTCGAAAGCAAGCATCGTCATACCGATAACAAGGCGTTCTCCAATCGGCATGAGTATCTTATTTACTCCGCCCATTCTGGTGGAATTGCCGGCACACACAATTACTGCTGATGTTTTCATATTTAATTATTTTTCCTCGTTTATAAAATCGGCAACTATAAAGCGTGGACGCTGTTTGACTTCGGCGTATATCTTGCCGATATATTCACCGATGATTCCAAGTGCAAGAAGCTGGAGTCCGCCGATAAACCATATAGCACACATTGTGCTTGACCAGCCGTATTCCGAATGACCTGCTATCTTTACGACTAATGCCCATATAATCATGATAATACTGATTACCGACATTATAAATCCGACCGATGTTATGAGCTTAAGCGGTTTTGTGCTGAATGATGTTATTCCGTTTATTGCAAATGCAAGCATTTTTTTAAGCGGATATTTACTTTCGCCGGCAAAACGCTCGGCACGCTCATAATAAACATTACAGCTCTGGAATCCGATAAGCGGTACAAGTCCACGGAGAAAGAGATTTACTTCACGGTAATTTGCGAGTTCCTGTAAAACACGTCTGCTCATGAGACGGAAATCAGCATGATTATATACCACATCTGCGCCCATGACTTTCATGAATTTATAAAATCCCTCTGCTGTGAATCTTTTGAAAAAAGTATCTGTCTTACGTGCGCTTCGTACTCCGTAAACTACCTGATTTCCCTCGTGATATTTCTCAACCATGGCATCAATGGCATTTATATCGTCCTGTAAATCTGCGTCCATAGTTATTGCCATACTGCAAATATCCTTAACCGTCGTGAGACCGGCAAGAACTGCATTCTGATGACCGCTGTTGCGTGCGAGATTTATTCCGGAAAAGAATGTCGGGGCGGCAGTATGAAGTTCCTGAATAATAGACCATGTTTTATCCCTTGAACCGTCATTGACGAATACAACACGGCTTTCTTCAGATATAAGCCCACGCTGTCTCAGAGAAATATATTTCTCTTTAAGTCTTTTGGCAGTTTCATGGAGTACTTCTTCTTCGTTGTAGCACGGAACGACCATATATAATGTTTTGTCGTCTGTCATTTAAAAAATCCGCCTTTCATAACTTACTTTTTTCATCTTCTATCATTTTAAGAAGTTCATCAACTGACATTTCTGAAGGGCTTTTTGTGTTTCTGATACTGCCTGTCTGACGAAGAATATCGGAAATATCAGGCGAACTGCTCTTCTGAGGCACAGGTGATGGTACGTTTTTTACTACAGGCTTTACGGGTTCGGGCGTGTTATGCTGACGTGGAACTGCACTTCCTCCTCTAAGCTCTGCAATCTGTGCTGCGGTTATGATTCCGGTATTATCGCTTACTGGTTCTGATGAAGGTTTTCTGATATTATAAACGCCTGTCCGCTCGGCAGCAGCGGTCTTGCGGAGCATTTCCTCACGGAGTGCATCGGCAGTTGGAGCAGGAGAAGATTTTTGATTATCACGGTTTCTTGCTGCAAACGAAGATTCCGCAGAACCGGTTGACGTGAATGACATTGTACTGCTCAGTGAACTGTTTGGTCTTGGTGCAGTAAACTGCATAGTACGCTCACGTTCACGTTCTTTCTGATACGGTGAATCAGGATTGACCTGTTTCTGTTTGAAGTTTTCTGCTATAGACATTTTTTTACGTTCAAGTTCGGGATTTTGTGCAGCCTCTGCCGCCGGTTCATATAGTGGCGTACTGCCTTTCTGACTCTGATTTTTTTTCTTTTTGCCGTCGTCTTCCTCATAGTCATAGAAATCGTATTCCTCTTCCTCGTCGTCGGAACGCGACCTCGCAAACGCAGACACAATAAACAGCAGGAGAAAAAGTGCGGCAATACCCATCATAACAACTCTGCCGTTGAAACTTCTTGCAAAATCTATAAATCTTCCGAGTTCAAGGCTTTCCGGATAGCCTGTACATACGGCTATGATACGGTTTTTTGAGATAGAATCAGCATTATCCTCATGAAACGAATCTTTTGTATAGTAGGATTCTGAGCCGTCATCTGCAACAGCAATGAAGCTGACACTTCTGAGAGAGAGCTTATCCGGAGCATCGGCAGGATAACAGAGAACAATATCGCCGGTCGCAATTGTAATTTCTGAAGCGTCCATGGCGATAAGTGCAGAACCTGTATTTATATCGCCGGTCATTGGGTTATCCTCGCCGACGAGGTAGATATATCTTCCGAACAGTTCAGGAGTTCTGCCGTCTGCAAACAGCAGATTTATCGCCGCCGATATAATTATCGACGTCACGCAGATAATCGTGAAGAACAGTTTAAGAACCGAAAATCTCTTTTTCTTTTTCATAATACAAGTCCTTTCTTCCGGAAGCCATATGCATTACAGCACCGAACTTTCTTTTCGTTTTTGTTGTCTGTACACCTATTATATCACATACGTTTTTAAATTTCAATGTTTTTTTGATATTTTTTTCATATTTTTTTAATTTTTTCCGAAATTAATCGATTTTATTTTTTAACTAATATATCGTCATTTTAACAAGTTCTTAATTTCTGTTCTTAATAGTTATGAGTGTACAAAAAAATCAATCTTAATCCGCTCTTTTATAAAATTTATACAACCGGTTCGTTTTTTTTTGTTGATTATACAGTCCATTTGCAGTAATATGTAAATTTGGTGGATAAATATTTGTATAAATATACAATTGAAATATTCCGGAAAATATGGTACAATATATTTTGTATACTGATTGTACGGCATATTCCGTTTTTTTCGATTTTCAGTTCCTTGTATGCAGTCAGTAAAAAAGCCGTTACCGGCAGAAAAGGAGATTTTTTTATGACAACAAAAACACAGATAGTTGATAAGATTAAAACCGATTTTCCAAAAAAGCTTCAGGCACTGTACAGCGTAACTCCGGAGGAAGCTTCTGATAAACAGGTTTATCAGGTTCTGTCCTCCATAATCGTTGAAATACTCGGAGCAAAAAGACAGAGCTTCGTGAATCATACACATTCCGTCGGAGGAAAACAGATATATTACCTCTCGATGGAATTTCTTATGGGACGTTCCCTCAAAACAAGCCTCTATAACCTTGAAATTGCCGAAGATGTACGTGCAATGCTCAAAAGTCACACAATCAACCTCGACAAAGTTTTCGACCATGAACCCGATGCCGGTCTTGGCAACGGCGGTCTCGGCAGACTTGCAGCGTGCTATCTCGACGGTCTCGCTACAATGGGATTCCCTGCAATGGGATATTCACTCTGCTATGAATACGGTATCTTCCAGCAGAAACTCGAAGAGGGATGGCAGACCGAACTTCCCGACAACTGGCTCCCCGGCGGAAGCGTATGGCTCGTTCCGAAACCGGAACTCTCAATTGATATTCACTTCGAGGGCGATATTCAGGAATACTGGGACAATCAGTATCACTATATTTCCCACGTCAACTATAACACAGTAGTTGCTACTCCGTACGATATGTATGTATCAGGTTACGGAAGTGAGGGCGTTTCCGTTCTCCGTCTCTGGTCGGCAAAAGCTCCGAGCTTCAACATGAGCGAATTTAACGAGGGTAATTACGCAAAGGCTCTTGCTCAGAATGCTACCGCAAACGCTATTTCCAAGATTCTCTATCCTAATGACAATCACGCAGAGGGAAAGAGTCTCCGTCTCAGACAGCAATATTTCCTGTGTGCGGCTTCTATCGGCGACATCGTAAACAATCACATGATGATTTACGGAACTCTCGAAAATCTCGCTGAAAAAGTTGCTATCCACATAAACGATACTCACCCGACTCTTGCTATTCCGGAACTCATGCGTATACTCCTCGATGACTGCGGTTACGGCTGGGAACAGGCATGGCATATCGTTACAAAGACTTTCGCTTATACAAACCACACCGTAATGACTGAAGCTCTCGAAAAATGGGACGTTAACCTTGTCAGAACAGTTATTCCACGCATATTCTCAATCATTGTTGAGATAAACAACCGCTACTGTCAGTCACTCATGGAAAAGAACGGCGGAGACAGTGCAAAAACCACACGTATGTCAATCATCAAGGATAATATGATTCATATGGCTAACCTCTGCGTTGCAGCTTCGCACAGCGTAAACGGTGTATCTCAGCTTCACTCCGAAATCATCAAGGATTCTGTATTCCACGATGAATATGAGTTCGCTCCGTGGAAGTTCAAGAATGTAACAAACGGTATCGCTTACAGAAGATGGCTCTATCAGTCAAATCCGGGACTTACAAAGCTCCTTACCGAAACTATCGGCGACAAGTTCATCAAGGACGGTGCAGAACTCGAAAAATTCCGTGCATTTGCCGATGACGCTTCCGTTCTGGAAAAACTCATGGACGTAAAAACCGAGAATAAAGTGAAACTCGCCAAACACGTAAAGCAGACAAGCGGTATTATTCTCGATACAAGCAGAATTTTCGACGTTCAGGTAAAACGTCTCCACGAATACAAGAGACAGCACCTCAATGTCATGAATATTCTCGCTGATTATCAGTATCTCCTTGAAAATCCGAACGCTCCGTTCACACCCAAGACCTATATCTTCGCAGCAAAGGCTGCTCCCGGATATTATCTTGCAAAACAGATTATCAAGATGATATGGGCTATATCCGAGGAAATCCGCAAGAATCCAAAAGTTTCACAGAAACTTCAGGTTATCTTCCTCGAAAACTACTGTGTAACTCTTTCCGAAAAGCTCATGCCCGCTTCCGATATTTCTGAACAGATTTCTCTTGCCGGCACAGAGGCTTCCGGTACAGGAAATATGAAGTTCATGCTCAACGGTGCTGTAACTCTCGGTACTCTTGACGGTGCGAATATCGAAATCAAGGAAGCTGCCGGCGATGACAATATTGTTATCTTCGGTATGACAACTCCGGAAGTAAACGCACTCAAAGCAAGAGGATATAATCCGGCTGAATACTTCCACAGCGACAGCAGAATCAAGAATGCTATCGAACGTATGTACCACGGAATCAACGGCTGTACTTTCAATGATGTTGCAAACTCCCTCAAAGACCGTGACCCGTATATGGTTCTCGCTGATTTCGACAGCTACCGCAGGGCTCAGGCTTATATCACCGAGTGCTACAACGACAAAATGAAGTGGGCTAAAATGTCCCTCAACAATATCGCCGGTGCAGGAATCTTCTCCGCTGACCGTGCTGTTACAGAGTACGCCGATAATATCTGGCATCTCAGATAATTGAAAACTATCCCATAATAAAAAGGGAACGGATAAAAAAATTCGTTCCCTTTTTTGGAATCATAGTCCGGCATTATCGCTAAGAATCACGGAAAATGACGTATTTACGTCACTCGACTAACAGTCGACCCCCTTTTTCACCGAAAAATATTGACTTTTTTATGATTCGTTTCTATAATGAATTTATGGAAAACGTGCTGTCAAAGCATTGAAATTCCAAATTTATTTTGAGGTGAAAAATCATGCAGGACAAAATCACATTCGGAAAATTTATCAAATCCAAACGGAATGAGGCAGGAATTTCTCAGAAAGCCCTTGCCGAAAAACTCTATGTTACAGAATCAGCCGTCAGCAAATGGGAACGGGGTCTGTCATATCCCGATATAACTATGATTTCCCCTATCTGCTCCGCCCTGAATATCTCGGAACATGAACTGTGCACCGCAAGCGTTGACGAAAATCAGCGCAAAATCGAGAAACTCGCAGAAAAATATAAAAAGTTCATTGCGGTATATAATATAATTATTGCTCTCGGCTATTTGTCGGCAATTATTCCGTGCTTCATAATCTTTGTGATTAAACAGCATAACGTATCACAGTTTTTTATTCTTCTGACTTCTCTCATGATGTCGGCTTCTCTGCTGAACGTTCCGACACTTATCGAAAAAAACAAGGGATTAATCACACTGGGAAGTTTTTATATTTCGCTTAATCTTCTGCTGTTGTCAGGAAGCATCTACAGCCACGGCGACTGGTTCTTGATGGCGTTTCTTTCCGTAACTCTCGGATTCTGCGTTGTCTTTCTGCCGTTTGTCGTCCGCTGTGATTTCATAAGCCGGTATGTCGGAAAAAATAAGGCTCTTGTCTGTATGTCTGCCGATTCGCTGATGATACTTGCTGTCGTTGCGTGCGGTACTCTGACATATGGCACAACCGAAAGCCTTATTACCGGAATAACTGCCTGTGCCTGTGTTTTTGTTCTGGCATGGGGAATATTCGCTGTCACAAGATACGCTAAGATTAATATATTCTTTAAATCTTCCGCTGTCCTTGCAATGATTTCCGTGTGGATGTTCTCCGCCGAAAAAATTGCTCTGTTTTTCCTGCCGTCAAACGTTGATTTTTCAATAACGATAAGCAATGATATTTCTACAGCCAAGTTCTGTGCAATTGTTGCCGGAATTTCCGTAATCCTTGCATCTGCCGGATTTGTTTTCAGACACTTACGCAGATAATTATTTTATATTCTCAAAATCCCGAAAAGGAGCTTTTTTATGAAACCTGTTTATGATACATGGAATTTAAGCTATAAATCTATATTCGGCGCAATGAGACAATTTGAAACGTGCCGTTTTTCCATACGCCTCTCTAAAGATATAAGACCCGATTTTCAACCTGTTCTCGTTCTTTTCCGTACCGGATTCAAGGAACGTTTTATTCCTATGGAAGTTTCCGCAGAGGAACAGGACTGCTTTGTTTATACCTGCGATTTCACACCACGCTACAGCGATGTTCATTACTACTATTTTTCCTATACAAGCAACGGCACACGCCATTATATAAAGAAAATAAACTGCCACGAAGGAGCAGAACAGGAAGGCGGTCTGTTTCAGCTTACTGTGTATTCTCAGAACTACGAAACGCCCGATTTCCTCAAAGGCGGTGTGATGTATCAGATATTCCCCGACCGTTTCTGCAAGAGCGGAGAAGTACACGAAAATATCCCCGACGGAAGAGTTATCCGTGAGGACTGGAACGGTACTCCGTGGTATAAGCCCGACCATAACGGTCATGTCTGGAATAATGACTATTTCGGCGGAGATTTTAAGGGTATACAGTCAAAATTGAAATATCTCAGTCAGCTCGGCGTGACTTGTATTTATCTTAACCCGATTTTTGAATCAC
Source organism: uncultured Ruminococcus sp. (assembly GCA_947178575.1). Classification (GTDB taxonomy): domain Bacteria; phylum Bacillota; class Clostridia; order Oscillospirales; family Ruminococcaceae; genus Ruminococcus. The sequence goes on from CAMWYX010000022.1 coordinate 18,706, forward strand.
ATGAAAATCACCGCTACAATACCGCCGATTATATGAACGCCGACCCACTTCTCGGTACAAATGACAATTTTGAGGAACTCTGCACCGAAGCTAAAAAATACGGCATTTCTGTTATTCTTGACGGCGTATTCTCACACACCGGTGCAGACAGCCGATATTTCAACAAGTTCGGAAGATATAAGGACGAAGCCGGTGCTTATCAGTCAAAAGAAAGTAAATATTACAAGTGGTACAGTTTCATCAATTATCCTAATGAATATGAGGCATGGTGGGGAATTGATACGCTACCGAATGTCTGGGAAAACAATGAAGATTATACCAAATTCATATGCGGAGAAAACGGCGTTCTTCATTACTGGCTCAGCAAGGGTGCTGCCGGATTCCGTCTTGATGTTGCTGACGAACTTCCGGACAAATTTCTGAATAACCTCCGCAAATCCGTAAAGGCTTACGGAAGCGATAAAATCGTAATCGGCGAAGTATGGGAAGACGCTTCCAATAAAGAAAGCTACGGCGTGAAAAGGCGTTATCTTCTCGGCGACCAGCTCGATTCAGTAATGAATTACCCTTTCCGTGAAGCTATTATAAATTTCATCAAGGGCGGTTCGTCACGTGATTTTATATATTCGGTGATGACGATTCTCGAAAATTATCCCCAGCCGACTATCGATGTTCTTATGAATTTCGTTTCCACACATGATATTGAACGTGCTATCAACCGTCTTGCCGGCGATTACTGCGACGATAAGGACAAAGACTGGATGGCTGAACGCTATCTCACCGCTGAACAGTACGCCAAAGGCAAAAATATGCTAAAATCCGCTATGGCTCTGATGTTCTTCCTCCCTGGCGTTCCAAGCATATATTACGGCGACGAAGCCGGATTGCAGGGATATAAAGACCCCTTCAACCGCCGGTGCTATCCGTGGGGAAATGAGGACGGCGAACTTATTGCTTTCGTTTCCGAACTCAGCCGTGTGAGAAAATCAATCCCGAACCTTAAAAGCGGACGGACATATTTCGTAATAAATGAGGGTCGTCAGGTCACAGATGAACGTGTTATCGGATTTACACGTCAGGGAACTCCGGAAGACTATATATTCTTTGTAAACCGTTCAGACGAAACAGTTATGCTCAGGGATATTCCGGAAATACTTCCGAGATTCAGAAACTTCCAGCCGTACAACGGAGATTTTGAAAACAATACACTTACTGTTCCGCCTTACGGATATGCAGTTATCAAAGCTGAATTTGTGGAATAATCCACCGCTTTTAAGATTATTTTAAGAAATACCATATATAATAAAGGAGGATTAAACAATCCCCCCAATTCCAATTCCCATTACTATATTATTTAAAAGCTGTACTGCCGTGATAGCAGTACAGCATTTTTTTTATTATTTTTTGAGCGGTAAATCTTCTGGACTGTATATTCCGGCATCTGTCTGCTGGATTACAAGTGCATCAACCGCTGAAATTCCGTCTGTGCCGTCAACATCAGCGTTGATTATTCCCTGCTCCGTAAGATTGTATTTATCTTTATTTCCGCAGTATTGCAGAATAAGCGTTGCATCGGCTATGGAAATTTCACCGTCACAGTTTGCATCTCCAAAAAGAATTTCAGGGTTTTCAGTTTCTTTTATTGCTTCAAAATTATATCCGTATTTTTTGGCGTATTTCTCCGCCGTTGAGCCGGAATATCCAAAGATTGTGCCGTTAAAATAGTGCTTATATTTATCGTCAAGTTCATTACAGATAGTATCTGAATCATAATATATTTCACAATCCGGATTTAATATTGTTATTGATTCAAGACCAGAACAGCGTGAAAACGCCCCGTCACCGATACTTGTCATGCTTTCTGGTATTGTTATTTCTGTAAGACCGGAACAGCTAAAAAACGCCCTGTCACCGATACTTGTCACGCTATCCGGAATTGTTATTTCTGTAAGACCGAAACAGTATGAAAACGCATCGTCACCGATACTTATCATACTTTCCGGAATTGTTACTGACTTAAGGTCGGAACGACCGGCAAACACACTATCGTTTATACGTGTTACACCATCAGGAATAATAATATCACCGTTGCATTTTTTGCCGTCAATCAGAATACTGTTAATGATAACAAGCGGATTTTCTTTCCGCTTTGCTGCAAGCCATTGTGTGTCATAAAACGCATCCTCACCGATACTTGTCACGCTTTCCGGAATTGTTATTGATATAAGATTTGAACAGAAGTAAAACGCACAGTTGCCTATACTTGTTACACTATCAGGGAGTGTTATTGATTTAGGACCGTAACAGAACTCAAACGCATATTTACTAATAACTCTGATTCCGTCAGGAATAATAATATCACCCTCACATAGCTGACCGTCAACCAGAATATCGTTTACAATGACAAGTGGATTTTCTTTCCGCTTTGATTCGAGCCATGGAGTTTCTGCAAACGTATCACCCCCGATATATGTCACATTGTCGGGAATTGTTATTGATTCAAGAGACGTACAGTTTTTAAACGCACTGTCGCCGATGCTCGTTACATTGTCTGGAATTGTTATTGATTCAAGATTTAAACACTCATAAAATGCATCGTCTTTGATGATTGTCACCGGCAAGCCGTCAATTTCCTCCGGAATTATAACATCTATTTCTGACCTGTCACAGCCGGTGATTTCTATATGGTCGCTGTATTTCTCATAATACAGATTCAGACTATTTAATGATTTAAATTTATATCCGTATTTTCCGGCGTATGCTCCCGCCATTGAACCGAAATATCCACGGATTATGCCGTTGAAATGGCATTCATCATTGTCATTATCACATTCGTTACAAATAGTAGATGAATTATCATCTATTTCACAATCCGGATTTAATATTGTTATTGATTCAAGACTTTCACAATAGTAAAACGCACATTTGCCTATATTTTTAACACTGTCCGGAATTGTTATTGATGTAAGATTGGAACAAAAGGCAAACGCATTTTCGCCTATACTTGTCACCGGCAATCCGTCAATCTCAGCCGGAATTACAATTTTTTCCGCTGATTTGTCACAGCCGGTGATTTCTATATGGTCGCTATATTTCTTATATATCAGATTCAGATTATCTGCTTCCAACGCTTCAAATTTATATCCGTATTTTCCGGCGTATTCTTCCGCCGTTGAGCCGGAATATCCACGGATTGTGCCGTTTGTTATAGTATCTGAATCGTCATATATTTCACAGCCCGGATTTAATATTGTTATTGATTCAAGGCTTTCACAGCCATAAAACGTCAGTTTTCCTATACTTGTAACGCTGTCAGGTATTATTATTGATGTAAGACCGGAACAATCATAAAACGTCCAGTCGTCAATACCTTTAACCCCATCAGGTATTGTTATTGACCTGAGACCGGAACAACCATAAAATGCACCAACACCAATATCTGTAACGCTGTCCGGTATTTTTATTGATGTAAGATTGGAACAACCGGAAAACACATTATCGCCGATGCTGATTACACTATCAGGGATTGTTATTGATTCAAGACCTGAACAATCATAAAACATACATTTGCCGATGTTTGTCACACCCCCCGGAATGGTCATTGATGTAAGACTTGAACATTTATAAAATGCAGAACTGCCGATATTTGTTACAGTGTCAGGAATTGTTATTGACTCAAGACTTTCACAACAGTAAAACGCCTCGTCGCCAATACTTGTAACGCTGTCCGGAATGGTTATTGATTCAAGATTTGAACATTCATAAAACGCATTGTTGCCAATACTGGTTACACTATCGGGAATTATTATTGATTTAAGGGCGTAACATTCAGCAAACGCACCAATCCTGATACTTACAATACTGTCTGGTATTGTTATTGATGTAAGACTGGAACAGCCATAAAACGCACAGCTGCCGATGTTTGTAATGCTGTCCGGAATTGTTATCTCCGTAACACTGGAACAGTCCCGAAACGCATTGTCGCCGATGCTTGTCACCGGCAAGCCGTCAATCTCAGCCGGAATTATAATTTCTGTCTCTGATTCGTCACAGCCGGTGATTTCTATATGGTCGCTGTATTTTTTATATGTCAGACTTTCATATGTTTCCTCAGTGTAGTCATTATCATCATCAACCGAACTTGCCATAACTGCATAATCCCGAACCGGATTCTCGCTGAAAACCGGCACAGCACCGGACACAACCAATACAGCCATGATTCCCGATATTATTTTTCTGATTTTCATAAAATTCCCCCTTAAATTAAAAAATCCGGAATCATAATAAAAACATATTATAATTCCGGATTCCGTATAAAGTGGATCTGAGGAGATTCGAACCCCCGACCTCTGCAATGCGAATGCAGCACTCTCCCAACTGAGCTACAGACCCGTATAATCACAGCAGATATTCTATATCCACCATGATTATTATATCATATATTTTTTATTTTGTCAACGGTTTCAAGCGCAATTTTCATCATTTCCGTGAATGTGTTCTGACGTTCTTCGGCAGTTGTGGACAAGCCTTTAAGCGGACAATCCGATATTGTAAGTATGCAGAGTGCATTTTTTCCGGCACGTGCAGCGTTCATGTACAGAGCCGCTGCTTCCATTTCTATTGCCAATACTCCCATTTTATTCCATTCGGCAAGGCTTCCGGAATCGTCATAGAATGTGTCGCTTGAAAATATATTTCCGACGTGATACCTGCTTCCAATTTCTTCAGCCGATTTTACCGCAGCCGAAATCAGTTTCCATGATGCAGTCGGAGCATATGTTCCGGGCAGACGGTACTGAGAAGCATAACCGGAATTTGTACTCGCACTTACACCTATTACAATATCCCTGAGATTTACATTGTCGGCAATTGCTCCGGCTGTTCCGATACGGATAATATTTTTCACATCGTATTCGTGATAAAGTTCATACGAATATATACCGATTGACGGCATACCCATTCCGCTTCCCTGAACAGATACAGGAATCCCCTTGTAAGTTCCGGTATATCCCAGCATACCCCGTATACTGTTATAACATACCGGATTTTCAAGAAAATTCTCCGCTATGAATTTCGCTCTGAGCGGGTCTCCCGGCATAAGAACAGTTTCCGCTATATCGCCTTTTTCTGCATTGTTATGAGGTGTGGACATAATTTTTTCCTCCCCTGTTTATATGATTCAGAATTTATTAATAATTCCGGCATCGTACTGCTGTATTATAAGTGCATCAACCGCTGAAATTCCTGCTGTGCCGTCAACATCGGCGTTGATTTTTCCCTGCTCCGTAAGTCCGTATTTATCTTTGTTTCCGCAGTATTGCAGAATAAGAGTTGAATCGGCAACTGAAATTTCTCCGTCGCAGTTTGCATCTCCCAGGAGAGTTTCAGGATTTTCAGTTTCTTTTATGGCTTCAAAATCATATCCGTATTTTTCGGCGTATGCCTGAGCCGTTGAGCCGGAATATCCGCGGATTGTGCCGTTGAAATAGTAATTCCAGTCATCATCACGTCCACTGCAAATAGTAACCGAACTATCATATATTTCACAATCAGGATTCAGTATTGTTATTGATTCAAGATTTGAACAGTTACAAAACGCACAGCGGTCTATACTTGTTACGCTGTCAGGAATTGTTGTTGATTCAAGACCGGAACAATCGGAAAACGCCCAATCGCCGATACTTGTAACACTATCGGGAATTATTATTGACTTAAGACTGTAACAGTTGAAAAACGCATTATAACCGATATTTGTTACGCCGTCAGGAATTGTTACTGATGTAAGACCAACACATTCAAAAAACGCACTGTCGCCGATACTTGTTACACTGTCAGGAATTGTTATTGATGTAAGACTGGAACAATCAGAAAACGCACCGTAACCAATACTTGTAACGCTGTCAGGAATTGTTATTGATGTAAGACTGGAACAATCAGAAAACACACCGCCGCCAATACTTGTAATGCTTTCCGGAATTATTACTGATGTAAGACCTGAACAGCCGTCAAACGCAAGGTCGCCGATACTTGTTACGATGTCAGGAATCACAATATCACCCTCACAAGTACTGCCGTCAATCAGAATGTTATTTACAATGACAAGCGGATTTTCTTTCTGCCTTGCTTCAAGCCACGGTGTATCACAGAAGGCATTTTCGTCGATATTTACTACACTTTCAGGTATTTTTATTGATTCAAGACTGGAACAATAGTCAAACGCATATGCGCCGATACTTGTGACACTGTCAGGAATTGTTACTGATTTAAGGCTTGAACAGCTAGAAAACGCATAATATCCAATATTTGTCACACTGTCCGGAATTATTACTAATGTAAGACCTGAACAGCAAAAAAATGCCGTGTCACCGATACTTGTCACCGGCAAGCCGTCAATTTCAGACGGAATTATAATTTCCGTTGCTGATTCATCACAGTCTGTAATTTCTATATAATCGCTGTATTTTATATACGTCAGATTTTCATATGTTTCCTCAGTGTAATCATTATCATCATCAACCGAACTTGCCGTAACTGCATAATTCCGAACCGGATTCACACTGAAAACCGGCACCGCACCGGCAAAAATCATAACAGACATAATTCCTGATATTGCTTTTTTGATTTTCATAAAAAAAAACTCCTTGAAATAATTGATTTTTAAAATATACAATTAAAATTTATTTATGATTCCGGCATCGTACTGCTGAATCATAAGCGCATCAACCGCTGAAATTCCTGCTGTGCCGTCAATATCTGCATTGATTTTCCCCTGCTCCGTAAGATTATACTTGTCTTTGTTTCCGCAGTATTGCAGAATTAAAGTTGCATCGGCAACTGAAATTTCTCCGTCGCAGTTTGCATCTCCTAGGAGAGTTTCAGGCTTTTCATTTTCTTTTATTGCTTCAAAATTATAGCCGTATTTTTCGGCGTATGCCTGTGCTGTGGAATTTTCATATCCGCAGATTGTACCGTTGAAATATCCATTCCGGTCATCGTCAAATCCATTACAGACAGTATCAATACTATCATATATTTCACAATCAGGATTCAGTATTGTTATTTCTTTAAGACATGAACAGCCTCTGAATGCACTGTTGCCAATACTTGTCACACCGTCAGGAATTATTATTGATGTGAGACTGCTACATTCAAAAAACGCATCGTAGCCGATACTTGTCACACTGTCCGGAAGTGTTACTGATGTAAGTCCGGAACAATTGAAAAACGCACTGTCTCCGATACTTGTAACATCATCAGGAATAACAACATCTCCGTCATATGTTTTACCATCAATCAGAATATTATTTACAATGACAAGCGGATTTTCTTTCCGCTTTTCTTCAAGCCATGGTGTAAAATTAAATGCACTGTCACCAATACTTGTCACACTTTCGGGTATTGTTATTGATATAAGACCAAAACAACTGTCAAACGCAAATACACCGATACTTATTACATTCTCAGGAATTGTTATTTCCGTGAGACCTGAACAGCCTTCAAACGCACTTCTGCCGATATTTATAACGTTGTCAGGAAGCGTTATTGATGTAAGACTTCCACAATATGAAAACGCACTCCTGCCGATATTTGTAACATTGTCAGGAAGTGTTATTGATGTAAGTCCGGAACAGGTGGCAAATGCACCGTCACCGATACTTGTTACCGGCAGTCCCTTAATCTCCGCCGGAATTATAATTTCCTCCGCTGATTTTTTACAGTCAGAAATTTCTATATAATCGCTGTATTTTCTGTATGTCAGATTTTCGTATGTCCCGTATTGAATCGCACTTGCTGTTATTGAATAATCACAAACCGGATTCACACTGAAAACAGTAACAGCACCGAACAAAACCAATACAGCCATGATTCCCGATATTATTTTTTTGATTTTCATAAAAAATCCTCCCTGAAAAATTAATTATCCTCTTTTGATTACTTTTTTTACGGTTTCCATCATCGGCTTAAAATTCATGACCGCAATAACACAGAATATCACCGCAAGCCATATTACCCAGCCTTTAGGTGCTGATATGATTACCACACTCATCACAAACAGCAGTCCTGTATCAAGTGCGGATATTATTCCGTTGAACCTGAACGGAATATAATATCTTGCGTCAATTATTCTTACCCAGAAACAGAGGAAATAACTGAAAAACGTTGCAAGGGCTGCTCCCTGTATGCCAAGCTCCGGAATAAGAATGAAATTAAGAAGCAGATTTACTCCGCACGCCGTCGCACTCGTCGTGAAGCTGTTAAGCGTATGTTTTGTAGCGGTGTATATTCCGCCCAAGAACTGATTAAGTGCCATGAATACAACCGCTATTATAAGTACCGGCGTATACATATATACCTTGCCGTATTCGACGAATTTATCCGAATTTATAAGCAGATTTGTAATCGGCTTTATAAACAGCATCAATCCCCCTGCCGTTATAAATAATACCGATTCGTATGCTCCGTATACTTTTTCATAGAAACTGCTCCGGTCAGACGATTCATTTTCTGTTATCGCTGACATATTCCACGCCTGAAAGAATATAGTTGAAACCATTGAAATAAGATTCGGAATTTTATTCGCTACGCCGTACAGTCCGGCGGCATCAAGTCCGAGTTCTGCTTTTGTGCTTTTCATGCATGTTATGAAAATTCTGTCGGAAAGACTTGTGACTGTCCACATGACTATCGTCGGAATAAGCGGAAGTGCAAATTTCATCATCTCTTTTGCAAGGCTCTTCTTGAAGAATTTAACGTGAAGAAAATTTTTAAGTCCGGCAAGCCCGAAAAGGAATATTGATGATGACAAATCAGAAAGAATCACGGCAAGCATGAATCCTTTTACTCCCCACCCCAGAACTGCTATAAATACATAGTTGAATACAAAAAGACTAAGAGTTGCAAGTATTCCGTCAAGCGAAAACAGTTTTACCATATCACGGGAACGCACAAACTGTGCACATAGCATTCGCAGAGATGAAATACATGTGTACAATATCAACAGCATTGAATATCCGTTTATGGAACTCAGAAACGGTATAAACCGCAGAAAAGGTACTATCGCAGCAACCGCAGCGAATCCCAGTGTTGTGATAACGGCTGATGTCGTGAAGACTTCCCGTTTATCGTAATTCTTGTCAAGCCCGAACCGAATAAGATATTCCTGAAGTGCAAATGTGAATATCGGCTGTAAAAACAACGCAGTGGTTTCAAGCATTTCCTTTATACCCATTTCGGAGGGCGGAATATAGCTTGTGTAAAGACTTGTAAGCAGAATTACCAGTATCTTTGAGCCGAAACTTCCGACGGCAAATATTATCGTATTGAACGCAAGTTTTTTATACTTATTCATTTTTTACCTCACCATTTTTTATATAATACTATATAATATCCTGTACGATATGAGCTTCGCCTGATGAAAGCGATTTTATTGTACCATCATCAAGCTGAACCGTTAAATTGGCATTTTCATCTATTCCGAGTGCTTTTCCGGTATACCGCTGATTTCCGGTTTCGGCGGTTATCACTTGTCCCGTGAGCATTTCACGGCGACGGTATTCATCAAGATGAATTTTTCTTTCAAGATTGTCAAGATAATATTCAAGCCGTCCGCAGACTGCTGAACATAATTCGTTTCTGTCCATTATAATTCCGGATTCGTCTTCAACTGATGACGCTTTTTTGCGGAGTTCGGGGTCAAAATCCGTATGCCGGACGTTTATTCCGATTCCGATTACAGCATAATCGAGAGTATTTATTTCGAGACCCAGTACCGCTTCCGTAAGTATTCCGCAGATTTTCCGACCGTTCATGTAGAGGTCATTCACCCATTTTATCTGAACGTCCTTTCCACAGAGATTTTCAACCGCCTCGGCAGAAGCCACAGCGGCGGCAGAAGTGATAAACGGTGCATATGTCAGTTTAAAATCCGGTCTTATAAGAACGCTCATATATAATCCGCTTCCTGCCGGAGATTCAAATTTTCTGCCGAGCCTGCCTTTTCCGCCTGTCTGAAATTCGGAAACTACCACAGTTCCGTGCGGTGCACCCTTGACTGCAAGTTCCTTTGCGGTGATATTGGTTGAAACAACTTCATCAAATACAATAGCATTCTTTCCGATATGAGAAGTCTCACATTTTGCCGATATAACTTCCGCAGAAAGGCAGTCGCATGAAATAAGCCTGTACCCCTTTGAGACAACAGATTCTATAACATATCCGTCAGCTTTAAGGGATTCGGCATACTTCCATATTGCACTTCTGCTGATTCCGAGTTCATGTGCCAAAGAAGCTCCGGATACAAAGCTGTTTCCGGATTCTGTAAGTCTTTTTAAAAATATTGATTTTTTATCCATAATATATCCTGCATATCCTTTTATTCTTAGCTTTTTTATTTTCCATCAGCTGTGATCAAAGGACCATTCAGGGA
>CAMWYX010000023.1 GCA_947178575.1 uncultured Ruminococcus sp.
GTTTACAATGATTATTCCTACAGCGAACCGACGTATCAGGAATCCTATACCCCCGAACCGGAAACCGTTTCCGCTCCGTCACCCGATTACACAGATGTGTATGTTCCGGAAGTTCAGGAGACATATGTTCCGGAAAATCAGGAAACATATGGTCCGGTTGTTCCGGCTGTTTCAGGCGGAAATTCATATATCACGGATTCTGAATATGTTATCCTCTGCAACGCTGTAGCCCATGAGGCCGGAAGTAACTGGATTAGTACATACGATAAGGCAAAAGTCGTTGAAGTAATAATGAACCGTGTGTACAGCCCTCTTTATCCTAATTCTATTCTTGATGTTCTTGTTCAGCACAATCAGTTTACAGGTTCTGAAAGCTATGTTTATCTCGGAACTTATTCGTCATATGTTTCCGATGATGTTAAAGCTGCTGTTGACCTTTATTTCTCTGACCCGTCATCGTTCAGCCACGGATATTTCGGATTCTACGGAGACGGTGTACATAATTATTTCTATTAATAATTATTCTTATCAGAAATCAAAAGGCTTCCGGTTCTTTCCGGAGGCTTTTTTGTTTTCACGTGATTGTCATTTTTGTCACAAATTTTCTATTGATTTTTATGGCGGTGTATGTTATAATTCTATCATAAGAAAGGAGTTAATCTATGAAAAATAATTTTGCAAAACAGATTGTTATCTTTACTGTAATAAGCCTTGTATGCGTGCTTCTCCTGAATGCTTTCGTTATGCCACAGGTCATGAAGCCAAAAGTCAAGGATACAAATTACAGCTTCTTTCTCGATAAAATCGATGAGGGAAATGTCACTAAGGTGAAAATCGAAGATAACGAAATCAGATTTGAAGTCAAAGCAGATGACGGAACTCAAATCTATTCAACAGGGCGAATGGACGACCCCGAACTCGTTTCACGTCTCCACGCAAAAGGCGATATTGTTTTTACCGAGGATTTTCAGGAATCAAATATTTTCCTCGAATTTCTCGTCGGCTGGGTTCTGCCTATCGTATTTTTCATCGTGCTTTGGAATATCCTTATGCGTGGTATGAGCAAGCGTATGGGCGGTAATGCAATGTCTTTCGGAAAAAGCAATGCTAAAATATATGTCAAGGCTCAGACAGGAAAAACTTTCGCCGATGTTGCCGGTCAGGACGAAGCAAAAGAAGCTCTTGTCGAAATCGTCGATTTCCTCCACAATCCAAAAAAATATGCTGAAATCGGTGCAAATCTCCCGAAAGGCGCACTCCTCGTAGGTCCTCCCGGAACAGGAAAAACACTTCTCGCACAGGCTGTGGCAGGTGAGGCGGAAGTCCCGTTCTTTTCAATATCCGGCTCGGAATTTGTGGAAATGTTCGTCGGAATGGGTGCGGCAAAAGTCCGTGATTTGTTCAAGCAGGCAGGGGAGAAAGCCCCGTGTATCGTGTTTATCGACGAAATAGATACAATAGGAAAAAAACGTGACGGAAATTTCTCCGGCAATGATGAACGTGAACAGACACTCAATCAGCTTCTCACCGAAATGGACGGTTTTGACGGTAAACGTGGAGTTGTTATTCTCGCAGCCACAAATCGTCCGGAATCGCTTGACCCTGCTCTCCTCCGTCCCGGACGGTTCGACAGACGCATTCCTGCTGAACTTCCTGATTTGGCAGGACGTGAGGCAATTCTTATGGTTCACGCAAAAAAAGTCAGAACAGAAGAAAATATCGACTATAACGCCGTTGCACGTGCTACCGCCGGTGCGTCCGGTGCGGAACTCGCAAATATTATCAACGAAGCGGCTCTGCGTGCCGTGAGAAACGGAAGAAAACTTGTTTCTCAGACCGACATCGAGGAGAGCGTTGAAGTCGTAATCGCCGGATATGAACGCAAAAACGCCGTAATATCACAGAAAGAAAAAGAAATTGTTGCATATCACGAAATTGGCCACGCTCTTGTTGCAGCAATGCAGAAAGATTCCGCACCTGTACATAAGATAACAATTATTCCCCGTACAAGCGGAGCTCTCGGATATACAATGCAGGTCGATGAGGGCGAAAAGTTCCTTATGACAAAAGAGGAAGCCCTCGCACGCATTGCAACTCTTACCGGCGGACGTGCTGCCGAGGAAGTTATTTTCAACAGCTATACAACAGGTGCATCAAATGACATCGAACAGGCTACAAAACTTGCCCGTGCTATGGTGACACGTTACGGCATGAGCAGTGGTTTCGATATGATTGCCCTCGAAACAGTTACAAATCAGTATCTCGGCGGAGATGCATCGCTTTCGTGTTCTCCGGAAACTGCCGCACGTATAGACTATGAAGTAAATGCACTCGTCAGAAGCTGTCACGAAAAAGCTCTGAAAATTCTCAGGGAGAATGTGGGAAAACTCCACGAACTCGCCGGTTTCCTGCTTGAAAGAGAAACCATTACAGGCGAGGAATTTATGGCAATACTTAACAAAGAAAAGGCTACAGTTCTGTAAAATTTGTCATAAACCGGAAATTTACAGGAATCACTTGACTATTTCCCGAAAATATGTAATAATATCTGTGATAATATTTTCTGAAAGGAATCCAAAAAATGAGTGAATTAACAGAATCAATGACAGGCTGGCTGGCGGAACACGGAATCCCAGAATGGCTTATCCCTTTTCTTGTATCAATTCTGCCGATAATCGAACTCAGAGGAGGCATAATAGCCGCACGACTTCTCGATATAGAGCTTTTCAAGGCGATATGGGTCTGTATGCTCGGAAATATACTCCCGATACCATTTATACTGCTTTTTATTGATAAGGTATTCGATTTCCTGAAAAAGCACAAAGTCCCGCTTTTATCGAAAATGGTTATTTTTCTTGAGGGTAAGGCAATGAATAAAAGTTCCACCATGGAAAAGGGCGAATTTATATTCCTGCTTTTCTTTGTAGGAATACCGCTCCCCGGAACAGGTGCGTGGACAGGTTCTCTTATTGCGTCACTGCGTAAGATTCCGCTTAAAAAAGCAGTTCCGGCGATATTTTTAGGTCTCTGTCTTGCATCGGCTATAATGTGTACACTATGTTACGGATTTACTTCTGTATTTGAAAAAATGTTCGGCTAATAAAAATAAAATCTGCTGTACGGAATTTTCGTACAGCAGTTTTTTTATATGAATGCCTGTTTTCGCAGGATAGATGTTATTATTCTGCCTAAAATCGCCAGATAGTTCATATCAGATACAGACCATTTCTTGAATCTGCCTATGTAGCAGAACGATATAACACCTTTTATCACGCTGTCGTCAGTCATGAGATACTGTACAGCTCCGCCGATATTCTCCTCTGTAAGTTGTCTGAACGTTCTGTCGTCACGTCCTTCAAGTTCGTTGACGTTATCGATAGCAAATATACCGTCTCCGGAAAAGCGTTCCGTGTAGCCGTTTTCGAGCAGATACGACGCATTTCGTGACAAAGCGTTTCCACAGCTTAATATCAGGCTCATTTCTTTTCCGGCGAATACGCATATATCATCAATCCGGAACTGAACACGTATCTGTTCCAGAAGTACCGAAATATCCGGAATTTTGCCGAATACAAGACTTTCCGAAAGATTTGCCGTAAATGTCAGCTTATCATCGGAATTTTTTCTTCCGCTGAGATATGCTATTTTATTTTCTATGTCACGCTCAACACTTCCGTGCTTGTTTATATCGTATATGACATAGCGGTTTTTTCCTTTCTGCTGTGCTATATACAAAGCCTTATCTGCCTGCATGAACAGTTCGTCATAATCCTTGCTGTCCACCGGATACGTGGAAATTCCCATGGAGCAGGTCAGACGGAAATTTTCAAATCTTCTGCTGAATGCAAGTTCGGTATTCGTTCGTATAGCCCGCAGGATTCCACGCAAATCTTCCTCATCTCTTGTGTTTTCGATTACTATCAGAAACCCTCCTCCGCTTATTCTGCCGGCGATTCCCCGTGTGCCGATTTCCTGTTTTACAATTCCGGCAATTGTGTATATTACTTCGTCGCCGAAAAGATGACCGTAACTTGTGTTTATATCCGTGAAGTTGTCAATATCAAGAATAACAAGATTGATATTGTAGTCCGGTTCGGAAGAAAGCATATCGACAGCGAATGATGTTACTGCTCTTTTATTGAGAAGTCCGGAAAGAGAATCCTTATTTGCTTCAAGGGCGAGGTTTACATCTTTTGACCGCTGACGTGAATTGATAACAGATATAATTCCGCTGACTCTGCGGTGTTTCGGGTCGTCATAGCGTGTTATTCCACGGAAAAGGCACATTTCACGGGTTTTTCCTTTTGTAAGCAAAGATGATTCAAGTTCATAGTCAAAGCGATATACGCCGTTTTTTATATCACGGCAGAGTGTGTTGAATATCTCAATATAACGTGACAGCACCCAGCCGGAATCTATTGATTTTCTGTGCCAGCTTTCGAGTTCTTCGTGAAAAAGAACCGTTTCACGACAGCAGTCGAACATATATATACGTATTTTTCTTGTTTCAAAACTGTATTCAAATGCAAGGTCAGACGATAAACTCATTATATAGCGGTATTCCGAGAGATTACGTTCATTTTCCGCCGCAATGCTGTTAAGTGAAAAAATATCACTAAAATCTATGACATATGTCTGTAAATTATAGTCGAAAACTCTCACGGAAGCGAGAACCCACCGGAGAAGTCCGTTTATTCCTCTCATTCGTATAACCGTGCGTGCGGTCTGATTTTCGGAGACATTCTCCAGACATTCTGCAAGCCGTGGAAAATCATCATCATCAATTGTACGGCGGATTGAATAGACGACATCGTTTCCGAAATAGCTGAAAAACCGTTCATTTCCGCTTTGTGTATGGAAACTCTTGTCAACTATGACTCTGCCTATGTTGTATGTATCATTGCTGAAACCATTGTTTTTCATCTCTGTTACTCCTATGATTTTTTCCTCTCCTGTTTCGGAGAGGATTTTTCATATTTTATCATAATTTTTTTTATCTGTCAAGATAATGGACTGTGTTGTTGTTATTTGTAAATTTTCTGTGAATTTTTGGGATAATCAACATTTATGCGTTGCAAAAAATGCTGGTTGTGTATGTCTATAGGAGGTGATATTATGACCTGAATTTAATTCATTATTTATGCTCAAAAAAAAGAATTGTCGCATTTTCAGACGACGAAAAACATTTTAATATGGAGGAATAAATAGTGAACACATATAAATCAACCGATAAAACACAGCTTACAACACATTTCAATGTGAACGAATTTAAATGCAAATGCGGAGGGAATCACGATACAAAGCTGGATTTGACTCTCGCAGATAAACTCGAACAGCTTCACAAGGCTCTGGACTGCTCGGAAATAATTATAAATTCCGGCTATCGCTGTTCTGCTCACGATAAAAATGTGGGCGGTTCGGGAACAGGTCAGCACGTCAACGGCTGTGCGGCGGATATAATCTGCTACGATAAAAATAATAACAAAATAAGTTCAAAGAAAGTCAGCTGTGCGGCTCAGGACGTGGGATTCGGAGGTATTGCGAATATTGATTCCACGTACACTGCAACTCACGTTGATACACGTACATCGAATTTCTGGAAAGGCGATGAGGTCGTAACTTCCGCATATTCCGTGACAGGTGATTTCTATAAATACTATAATCTCAGTAAATCAGACGTTTATCCGGCAATGTCTGAAAAGTCCAAAAATATCACGTTAATCATTGACGGTGTGACTTATTCCGGAACTGTCACCGAAAAATAATCAGCAACGCTCCCGAAAAGACATTTAAGTCTCTCGGGAGCGTTTTATTATATAAAAAACGAAATTTCAGATTACGGAAAAGAAAATTAGGGTCAGGCGGAAATGTAAATATTAATATGGCTTTCAGACGTGCGTAATAGTATCTATTTGCAAGTAGAATGGTTTGTGAGTATAAATACACTATAAAAAACAGAACGCCTTAAAACGCATTCAGAGCAGTTAAGGACGGATTGATTAAAATGATAGAATTTTCGTTTTAATGTCGTAGTAATGTTTATTACATAAAAACAAGCCGTCTGCGGAAGTTCCACAAACGGCTATATATAGCGGACAGGGAGGGATTCGAACCCTCGATACGCTATTAACGTATACACGAGTTCCAGTCGTGCGCCTTAGACCAGCTCAGCCACCTGTCCACCGATAACAATATAAAGGAGAAGCAAGGCGAACCCTGCTTCTGCCAATGGTGCGAGTAATGGGACTTGAACCCATACGTCCTTCGACACACGCCCCTCAAACGTGCCTGTCTGCCTATTCCAGCACACTCGCAAACTACATATAATATTATACACATAAAAATTGAATTTGTCAATAGGTTGAGAAATATTTTTTTGATTTAACTTTAACCTGTTCCAGAGCGTGTTCATAATTTTCAGAGATGATTTTATTCAGGGCATTGCGGAAATCAAAAGCATATTTTTTATATCGGGTGGACTTTTCTTCGCATTCGCCCGAAAAATCTGTCTGAAACATATGACATATTTTTTTATAAACACGCTCGATGTGAACTTTTATCCGGAATCCGGCGAATGTCCTCGCAGGATTCGGAAAATGGTTCGTAACAGGTTTTTGGGAAATATTATCTGTGTCGGAAATATTAATATCAGAATCCGTATTTCATGTATCATCTAATTGTCCTTAAATGGCGTGAAAACGTCATACACGATAAAATATTCCTTTAAGATACATTATTCATTTTACAATAGATGAATGTCCTCAGCATATTGTGCAGATAATATATCAATCGGCACAGAATGTCTCTGTCAGCTTAACAAGATGTCACTGGAATTTTTGAGTTTATTGTTCTGTTTGAGTTTAAGGACAATTCTGTCAGTAGCAAGAGCGATAAATTCTGCATTTGTGGGTCTTGGGCCGTTAAGATTGACACTATATCCGAAAAATGTATTCATTGTCTGGGAGTCTGCTTTATGCCATGCGATTTCGATAGCATGGCGTATAGCACGTTCAACACATGACGGAGTGGTGCTGTGTATTTTAGCAACCTGCGGATACAGCATCTTGGTGATGCTTTCGATATAACAATGTGAATTTACGCATTCGAGAATAGCAGTTCGGGTGTAATAGTAGCCTTTTACGTGGGCAGGTATTCCGAGATTGCGGATAATATTTGTTACCATTATTTCCACGTCTTCTAAATCGTCATTATCGTTTTGCGGAACAACTGACTTGATAATACCGCTTAGCTGTTCTATATCAAAAGGCTGTGTAAGAAAGAATGATGCACCGCTTTCAAGAACCTGATGTTCTATGAAGCTGTTTGAAATGTCAGATATTATAATAAAACGTGGACATTCAGAAAGTATTGAACGTGCTTTTTTCATAATACTTATGGAATCCGTATCAGAAAGTGTAAGGTCTGCGACAACAACATCGGGCATATCTGAAAGTATCGAGTTAAGAAGCATATTTCCGTCATTGGAGCGTGTAAATGTATAAAGACCAGATTTCTTAAGCTGTGATGCCAGATATGTACTTAATTTTAAAGTTGTGCATATAAGCACTTTTATCGGAGTGTTTTGCATCTGAAAATACTCTCCTTAAGAATGTTTTAGCATCGTTTAGAAATTATTGCCGGCTTTTATCAGAATACAAAATTGTTTTTATTTATTGTCATACGCATAAACTGATTACTGAAAATTCTGATAATTTTAATTTCAATTTTTGCAGAGCTGCAGTATATCCGTAAAAATATTCACTTAACTAAAAACATATCAAATTTTTAAATTCTGCAATACTATTTTATAGCATATTTCACTAAAAATCAAGAATTAGATATATAGTAAAGTCGAATATTTTGATTTTTGTAGAAAATCATAAATTTGTGCTTTTTAAAATGTCGAATTTTTCTATATTGACCTGTCAGAATAATAAAAAAGCGAACTTTTATTATTAAAGTATGTTATGCGAATCAGGGTTATAAAACAGGCTTGACAAATAAAAAACAAAGATATATAATTAATAGTGAAAATATTTATTTTAAAGGAGAAATGAAAAAATGAACAAAAAAGAATTGCTGAAAAGATACATATTGTTTATAGCAAGCCTTTTTATTTCGGCGATGGGTGTTGCACTCACCAAACACGGCGAACTTGGAGTATCGCCTATATCATCGGTATCGAATGTTCTGAGCATGAAATTCACAGCGTTTTCTCTCGGAACATGGCTGATAATCTGGAACTGTGCATTGATAGCCGGTCAGATTATAATTCTGCGTAAAAAATTCCAGCTGATACAGCTTTTACAGATTCCGCTGTCATTTCTTTTCGGGTGGTTTACGGATTTATGCCTTGCCATGGTACGTGGAATACCAGCGGACGTTTACGCCGTAAGATTAATACTTGTATTTGCCGGAATTGTCGTCCTCGGACTCGGAATATCCTTGTCAGTGATTGCAAATGTTATCATGAACTCCGGTGAAGCCTTTGTAAAAGCGATTTCGGACGTTTCAGGCAAACAGTTCGGAAATGTTAAAATAATATTTGATATTCTGTGCGTTGTGCTTTCTGTAGTTCTTTCAATGCTGTTTTTTAATTTCAAAATAGTCGGAACTCGTGAGGGAACAGTTATTTCCGCACTTCTTACCGGATTCGTTGTAAAATTATTTACTAAGTTCATCAAAGAACCCGTAAATAAGATTTTATCATGAGTGTGAAAAAATTTCCATAAACCCCTTGCATTTTTCGGAAAGATATGATATAATGAATTTGGTAAGGACGTTTTGTCCGAACACTGAAAATTCAGGAGGAGTTTATAATGTTAGTTTCAGCTACAGAAATGCTTAAAAAAGCAAGAGACGGAAAGTATGCAGTAGGTCAGTTCAATATCAATAACCTTGAATGGACCAAGGCTATTCTCCTTACAGCACAGGAGTGCAATTCTCCGGTTATCCTCGGTGTATCTGAGGGTGCAGGAAAGTATATGACAGGCTTTGAGACTGTTGCAGCTATGGTTGCAGCTATGGATAAGTCTCTCGGAATTACAGTTCCTGTTGCACTTCACCTTGACCACGGCTCATATGAGGGCTGTTACAAGTGTATCAAGGCAGGATTTACATCAATCATGTTCGACGGTTCACATTTCCCGATTGAGGAAAACGTTGCAAAGACAACAGAACTTGTAAACGTTGCTCATAACCTCGGACTTTCCATTGAGGCTGAAGTCGGCTCAATCGGCGGTGAAGAGGACGGCGTTGTCGGAGCAGGCGAATGTGCAGACCCCAACGAATGCAAGATGATTGCTGACCTCGGCGTTGATTTTCTTGCTGCCGGTATCGGAAACATTCACGGAAAATATCCGGCAAACTGGGCAGGCCTCAGCTTTGAGACTCTCGCTGCCGTAAATGAAAAGGTAGGCGAAATGCCTCTCGTTCTCCACGGCGGTACAGGTATTCCGGACGATATGATTAAAAAGGCTATTTCCCTCGGCGTTGCTAAAATCAATGTTAATACAGAGTGTCAGCTTTCATTCCAGGAAGCAACAAGAGAATACATTGAAGCAGGCAAAGACCAGCAGGGCAAGGGCTTTGACCCGAGAAAGCTCCTCAATCCGGGATTCGAGGCTATCAAGGCTAAGGTTAAGGAAAAGATGGAACTTTTCGGAAGCGTTGACAAGGCATAATTAACAATGTTATTATAAAGATACTTTTGATATATTTGTGTCAAAAGTATCTTTTTCTTAATGATAAAATATCGTATAATCAATTGTTAAGGAGGATATATGTCAGAAGTATTTATAACAGAACGTTTAATCATAAGAAAATTTGTCCCCGATGATTCAGATGATTTGGCAGAGATACTCACAGATAAGGAAGTAACATATTTTGAACCTTACGAAACATTCACAAAAGAAGCGTGTATTCAGGAAGCAATAAATTTTTCAGAAAGTAATGAGTTTTTTGCGGTTGTTCTGAATGATAAGGTAATTGGTAAAATTTATTTTTCTGAAAGAGACCACGGAAGTTATGAAATAGGCTACACATTTAACAAAAATTATCAGGGAAAAGGATATGCATACGAAAGCATCAAAGGTATGATTAAATATGCGTTTGAATGTCTGGAAGTACGCAGAATTTTTGCAGAAATAAATTCCAGAAATGAAAAATCAGTCAGACTGGTTGAAAAATTAAAAATGAGGAAAGAAGCAGAGTTTCTGGAATTTCTTCCACGGGAAGAAGATACAAAAATTTTTGATAATATGTGTATCTATGCTTTATTGAGAAATGAATATATTACCGATGAATTGAAACATAAGTAAAAATAACTCCTGCGTTTTCAGCAGGAGTTATTGTTTTGTGCGGATTACACGCCGTATACGTTTCTGTATTCAAGCATTTTATCGAGATATTCTTTTCCGTCAACGATTCCGTCGCTGATAGCGTTTATAATATCTTCCATAGTGACGATAGGGTATACGGTAACGCCGAAATCACGTTTTACTTCCTGAACAGCGGAGAGTTCGCCCGTACCTTTTTCCTGACGGTCAACGGTGATGACCATTCCGGTGACATCGACATCAGCGGCTGATTTGAGTTTCGGCATAGATTCACGCAGAGCCTTTCCGGAGGTCATAACATCGTCAATAATAATGACCTTTTCGCCGTCCGTGAGTGTTTTTCCCACGAACATACCGCCCTCGCCGTGGTCTTTTGCCTCTTTGCGGTCGAAGCAGTAGGAAACATCAATTCCGAACTTATTGCTGAGAGCGACAACGGTCGAGACGGCAAGCGGGATTCCCTTATAAGCAGGACCGAAAAGCGTTTCAACGGGGATATTGTTTGCGTGAATGCATTCGGCATAGTATTCGCCGAGCTCTGCGAGCTGAGCTCCTGTTTTATAGTTACCGCAGTTTATGAAATAAGGAGCGATTCTACCACTTTTGAGGGTAAATTCCCCGAATGTCAGAACTCCGCAGTCAACCATGAATTTTATAAATTTTTCTTTATATGTCATTTTGTTTTTCCTCCGTTCAGTCTCCGAATGATATGCCGATAGCCTTTGCAGCGATAACAAGATGGTCGTCGGGAGTTACGAACTTTGTTTTTCCGGCGATGTCGGCGAGTTTGTTCGCTGTGATTTTATCGCCTATTTTTGCGACAGTTCTTCCGTATTTTTCCTTAGCGATAAGAGAAGCGGCATGAACTCCGAACTGAGTTGAAAGAATACGGTCATAAGCACTCGGAGCACCTCCACGGAGCATATGACCCGGAACACATACACGAGCCTCGATACCGGTGTTCTGCTGAATCTGGGCGGCTATTCTTCCGGTAGCGGTGATAATACCGGCTTCCGCACGTTTTTTGGCACGTTCTTTCTTTTTCATTTTAGCTTCTGTGATGTCGTAAGCACCCTCGGCTACAGCGATTATAGAAAAGGTCTTTCCGGAAGCTGTTCTTGCCATTACGGCATCGCATATTTTATCTATATCGTAAGGAATTTCGGGGATAACGATAATATCAGCACCTCCGGCGATACCGGCATTGAGCGTGAGCCAGCCGGCTTTATTTCCCATTATTTCGCAGACAAGAACACGGCTGTGACTTGCCGCTGTAGTATGCAGGCGGTCGATTACATCTGTTGCAATATCCACGGCGGTGTGGAATCCGAAAGTAACATCAGTACCGTAAATATCGTTATCGATAGTTTTCGGGAGACCTATAACGTTAAGACCCTCATCGGCAAGGAGCTTTGAAGTTTTATGAGTACCGTTTCCACCGAGAGTGAGGAGACAGTCGAGCTTCTGTTTTTTATAGGTTGTGGTCATGTTTTTTACTTTGTCGATATTGTCATCGCCGATAACCTGCATCATCTTGAACGGCTGACGTTTTGTTCCGAATATAGTTCCGCCCTGAGTGAGAATACCTGAAAATGCACTGGGAGACATATCCTTGCAGAGATTGTTGATAAGTCCGTAGTAGCCGTTGGAAATTCCGACAATCTGAACATTATCCTCGCCGAACTGTTCGTAGCAGGCTTTGGCGACTCCTCGTATAGTAGCGTTGAGACCGGGGCAGTCTCCACCGCTGGTTAAAATACCGATTCTTCTCATTGATTTAAAACCTCCGTTGATTTATTATCATATCAGACAAATATGTCTGTTATTCAACTTAATTCTGGGAACAGTTTTTCGAGTTCTTCCGCAGGCATGGGCTTTCCGTAGAGATAGCCCTGACCGTAATCACAGCCGGCTTTGCGGAGAATTTCTTCCTGTTCCCTGTTTTCGATACCCTCTGCAATTGTTTTGATTTTTTTGGATTTTGCTATGCTTATAACCGCCGAAACGATTTCAAAAGCTATGTTGTCGTTCTGAATATTTGTAATGAATGATTTATCGAGTTTCAGAAGAGTTATGGGCAATATTTGTAAGTAGCTTAGTGAGGAATACCCTGTTCCGAAATCGTCCATAGCGAGTTTAACGCCGAGTTCACGCAGTTTATTCATCTGAGCGACAGCGTAATTAATATCGCTGAGAGCGAGGGTTTCAGTGAGTTCAACTTCAAGCCAGTCGGAATCGAGGTCGTTTCTCAGAAGTGCGTCAAGAACTCTTTCTTTCAGGTCGTTCTGATAGAAGTCGCCGGACGTGAAATTAATTGACATCACGATATTGGGATAGCCCATTTTCTGCCATAAAGCGTTCTGACGACAGCCCTCGTTGAGTACGAATTCGCTTATTTTGCCGATAAGCCGTGACCTTTCGGCTACCGGAACGAATGAATCGGGAGTTATTATAGTACCGTCGGGCTTAATCCAGCGGATAAGAGCCTCCACGCCCATTATTTTGCCGGTTGAAAGGTCTATTTTCGGCTGATAGAAGAGTTGGAGTTCATTATTTTTTATAGCTACGGCGAGAGCTTTTTCGAGTTCGGTCATACCGATTATTGAATCGTGCATACTTGGTTCATAACCGCAGATGGCACAAGGCTGACCGCTACCGGATTTAAGTGCAAATTCGGCGTGTTCCATAACATCGAGGAATGAATTTCCGTCGTCTGGGAGTTTGGAAAATCCGGCGGAACAGCTGAGGCTTACGGAAGCGAAATCATCGACAGCGAGTTTTGAAAATTCTTCGGAAATCGCACGGGCAGTCCGGACGGGGAGGTCATCATCGCCGTAATCACGCAGGACGAGGGCGAAATTATCACCGCTGATACGTGCGGCAAATCCTCCGGGGGTAATGAACTTATAGAGAATATGTGCAAAATTCTTTAATATATAGTTGCCGTTGTCATATCCGCAGGTATCGTTTACGATATGAAAGCGGTCAATATCGAGGACTATTATCCAGTAGCTGTAGCCGAGAGCAAGACTACAGTTATACGTCTCATGACCTATACTGAGAAGCCGGTTGCGGTTGGCGATTTCTGTAACTTCGTCGGTATATGCAAGGCGTTCGATAAGCAGGTCTTTTTCCCGTTCCTCGTTTATATCAAGGAGAGCACCGCCGAAAAGCGGAAGTGTATTATCGGTAGCCTTGATTGACTTATACCGGAAGCTGTACCAGCGGTATGATATACCGCCGACGGGTCTGATTCGCAGGTCGATTTTTTTAACATCACTGCTTTCTTCCTCGTCGGAGTTCATTGCACTGTCGAACTGAATACGGTCATTCGGGTGAATGAGAGAACGGAACTCGCCTATATCGATACTGTTGCTTTTAAGTCTGAACATACGCACGGTTTCAGATGATGCAGCGTATTTTTTCCGGTCTGTGGACATTATAACCCCGATTTCTGCGAGTTCCATCGACGAATTGAAAAAATCGTTGGCGGAAGCGAGATTGACACGCATTTTCTTTATTTCCGTATAATTGAATCCGGTACTGAGATAGAGGCATCTTTTTTTGAATTTCTTGAATACGGAAGTAGTCCACGCAATATTTATAATTTTTCCGTCCGAGGCTTTAAAGGCAGCGTGATGACTTCCGGACGTAAGAGTTCCAATGCTGTTTTCGTCGAGGGATTCAAGTGCGAATACTTTTTTAAGCATTTCTGCACCGTCGAACTGTTCGGAATCTATGCCGAGGTGGTCACGAATCTGTTTATTCAGGCGGATAAATTTCAAATCGTCCGACCACATTATAAATTCGTTGTTGAGATTTTCGGCAATTTTAATAAATTCGACGGTATTGACGGAAGATTTGGCAGCGTTATATATTTTACTTATAATCAGAACAATAAAGGACATCAATATTACAGTTGCAAAATATACAGAAATTATCAAAGCGGCGTGCTGAGGTAGCAGAAATGAAAATATAACTACAAGAGCCGTTGAAAGACTCACAGCAAGAGCTGCGGCAAGAATATTTCTGTATTTCATAATAGGCATCACCACCTGTCAGAATAATCAGAATACATATTAATTATAGCAAATATAACCTGAATTGTCAATGACAAATTTTCCATATTCAGGGCATTGTTTATAAATTTATTTTACATACAAGAAAATATCACATGATATTCACATTGCAGGTGTAACATAGGGGTGCGAGTCAATAAATCCGTAAAAATATATATTAAAATTTATGATTTTTTTGTATTGCAATTTTGGGGATTATATGATATAAGCGGCGAACCGCCGCAGGCAAGTTCACAGTCAAAAATTATAATAAAGAAATTTATTTCTGCGACTGTTGCAATTTTTCGGATAATATGGTATAATAAGTAAAAATAAAATCAGGAGGTTTTTCAATGGCACATATTTTAATAGTAGACGATGAAATAAATATCCGCAAGGTAGTGCGTGAATACGCCGAATTTGAGGGATATGACGTGACGGAAGCCGAAAACGGCATGGAAGCCGTCAATCTTTGTCATTCCAATGACTTTGACCTTATTATAATGGACGTTATGATGCCGAGGCTTGACGGATATTCAGCGTGCAAAGAAATCCGCAAATCAAAAAATATTCCGGTTATTATGCTCTCCGCAAGAGGCGAGGAATATGATAAACTGTTCGGTTTTGAGATTGGTATTGATGATTACGTTGTCAAGCCGTTTTCCCCAAAGGAACTCATGGCACGTGTGAAAGTTGTTCTCAAACGTAATAAAAATTCCGGCGAAGCACCAAGACAGGACAAATATAATTTTGAGGGACTTGAAGTTAATATTTCGGGCAGAGAAGTATATGTCAACGGAGAAAGAGCCTCAATGACCCCGAAAGAATATGACCTGCTTTTCTATCTCGTCCGCAACAAGAATATTGCTCTTTCCCGTGACCAGCTCCTTGAGGAAGTATGGGGATATGACTTTTTCGGCGATGACCGTACCGTCGATACACACATAAAAATGCTCCGCAACAGTCTTGGAGAATACCGCAAATTCATAGTAACGCTGAGAGGAATGGGCTACAAATTTGAAGCGAATTAAAGGTGTGCGTTCGGCGTTCGGCAGAATACCGCTTAAATTTACAATATGGATATATTTTGTCGGATATACGATAATAGTTTTTCTTCTGCTGTGGCTGTTTCAGATATTATTTCTTGAAAAATTCTATACGCAGTCAAAAATACGGGGTGTTGATGAATCCGCATCACATCTGAAATATTCCTATGAAAATGACAGCGGGGTGGAATTTTCGGAACTTCTTACAAAAGAGGCGTCAAAAAATGACCTCTGCATTGAAGTTGTTGACCGTTACAGCCGTTCACTGTATACCCGTGAATATTCCGTTGACTGTCTGATACACGGACGGGGAAACAGTATGTATCACTATCAGGAAAAAATCGAACAGAACGGAAATAAGCCAATATGGCTGAAAAAACCGAATCCGCATAACAATTATTCAATGGTTCTTTTCGGGTGTGCACTGGGCGATGAGGATAACCCAAGCGGATATTTATTCATCAATACCGCACTTGTTCCGGTGGGTTCGACAGTAAGCATAATAAAACAACAGCTTATGCTGATTACTGTTCTTCTGATAGCTTTTGCGTTTATAGTTTCGCTTTTTGTTTCACGGCAGATTGCAAAGCCGATTGATAGAATCACACTCGGAGCGAAAAGTCTCGCCAAAGGAAATTTTGATACAAAATTTGACGGACGAGGCTATCTCGAAGCCAAACAGCTTGCAGATACTCTGACATATGCCGAAAAGGAACTTTCACGTGTGGACAAGTTACAGCGTGATTTGATTGCGAATGTTTCGCATGATTTGCGTACTCCGCTCACCATGCTCAAAGCATATGCCGAAATGATACGTGATTTGTCCGGCGATAATCCGAAAAAACGAAATGAACATCTTGAAATAATAATCAACGAAACAGACCGGCTTTCGCTTATGGTGAATGATATTCTTGACCTTTCCAAACTTGAAAGCGGTAAGCAGAAACTTACACCCTCAGAGTTTGAAATACGCTCAAAGCTCTCTGATATTATCGGCAGATTCAAGGGAATATCCGAGAAAATGGGATATAACATTCATTTCCGCCCCGATGAGGAACGCATTGTATTCTGTGATTCCGTAAAAATCGAACAGGTTATATATAATCTTATCAACAATGCCATAAATTATACAGGCGAGGATAAACAAGTATACGTCCGGCAGATAAACCGTGATGACGGTATTGTAATTGAAGTCGAAGATACCGGAGACGGAATAGAACAGGACAAGATAAAGCTGATTTTCGATAAATATTACAGGTCGGAAAATCATAAGCGTGAAGTTGTGGGCACGGGATTGGGACTTTCGATTGTCAAAGCTGTACTTAAACTTCACGGATATGATTATGGTGTTCGCAGTGAACTCGGAAAAGGTTCGGTGTTCTGGTTCAGAATAAACAACGTTGATGTGAAAAATGCCGGAAATGTGAAAGATATACAAAAATACAGCGAAAATTGATTAAAAATTCGTTAGGGTTAAAAGCTGTTTGTTCACACATTGTTCACAATCATAGTGTATAATATTAATTGCAGAGGTGATATTACTCTGCTGGTTTTCATGGTAATATAATGTTTACCCCAACATTATATTATAAATCCCCAATAATCCCTATATCATGGCAGATGAGCTTCCACAACCGGAGGCTCATTTGTTTTGTGTTAAAACTGTTTGACATTACGGAAAAAATAGTGTATAATATAGTTAATATGAACAAATCGTATTATCTGAAAAATATTGTACTGTTTGTTGAAAGAAGGAATTTTTATGAATCTGTCTATAAAAAAAATCATGGCTTTATCGGTTTCGGCTGTTATGCTGGGTACGGCTGTAATGATTCCGGATATTTCTGCCGATACTACAAACGCCGTTCCCGACGAATTTCACGACGACTGGCTTCACGTGAACGAAAACGCCGAAATCGTCGATATGAACGGAAATCCGGTATGGCTTACCGGTTGTAACTGGTTCGGATATAACGTCGGAAGTCAGGTATTCGACGGCGTGTGGTCGCAGAATATGCATAAAATGCTCAACGAAATTGCTGATCATGGATTCAATCTTCTGCGTGTCCCGATGTCAACGGAAATCCTGCTCCAATGGAAAAACAACGAACCCGATACAATGATTAAAATAAACGAATACGAAAATCCAGAACTTACAATCGAGGGAATACAAGGCGGTACTCCCATGTACAGCTTTGACATATGGAACAAAGCCGTTGAGTGGTGCAGGGAAAACGGAATTAAAATCATGATTGATATTCACAGTGCATCAACGGCATCAAGCGGACATCAGGTTCCGCTGTGGTACGACAGCAAATTCAGCACCGAGGACTGGATTGAAGCCTTGTCGTGGTTTGCCGATTACTACAAGGACGACGACACAATTATCGCCATAGATTTGAAAAACGAACCACACGGCAAGAATGACGGTCAGGGAATGGCAATATGGGACGATTCAACCAAGGAAAATAACTGGAAATACGCCGCCGAAACCTGTGCGTCTGCTGTTCTTGAAAAAAATCCGTATCTTCTTATAATGGTTGAGGGAATCGAAGTATATCCCAAATTTGAAATAGGAAGTACATGGGATTCGCCTGCTGTCGATTACGCACATTACGGCGACGAAAGCAAACAACCGTTCTATGGTGCATGGTGGGGCGGAAATTTCAGAGGAGCAAGGGATTATCCTATGGATTTCGGTGAACATCAGAGTCAGCTTGTCTATTCTCCGCACGATTACGGTCCGCTGGTATATGCCCAGACGTGGTTTGACAAGGATTTCACAAGGCAGACTCTTCTTGAAGATTACTGGTATGATACGTGGGCATATCTGGTTGAAGAAAATATTTCCCCTCTGCTTATGGGCGAATGGGGAGGATTTATTGACGAAGAACACGATTCTACCGGCGATAATAAAAAGTGGATGGAAATTCTGCGTGATTACATGATTGAGAAAAGAATACATCATACATTCTGGTGTTTCAATGAAAATTCCGGCGATACGGGCGGACTTGTCTATGATAATTTCGGCAAATGGGACGAGGAAAAATATGCATTTGTCGAGCCGTCACTGTGGCAGGACGAAAACGGAAAGTTTATCAGTCTCGACCATAAAATAAAGCTCGGACAGTCCGGCAACGGCATATCGCTTTCGGATTATTACAGCGGAACGTCTCAGCCGTCGGAATCCACGACCACCGGAACATCTGCGGATTCTTCCGGAAAATATCTCGCCGGAGATGCCAACGTTGACGGAATCGTTTCTGTTGCCGATTCCACGCTGATTCTGCAGTCTCTTGGAAATTCGGATAAATACAAGCTCACGGAACAAGGAAAAATCAACTCCGATGTTGACGGCGAAGCCGGTATTTCCGCAGTTGATGCACTCCGTATTCAGGAATACGATGCAAAACAGATACCGTTACTTCCGGCAGTAAATTAAAAGGAGAAATCTGATGAAGAAAAAAATTATATTTTATTCGGGCGTACTGATGGCTGTACTTGCACTTACAGGCTGTGCGGACAAGGCTCAGAATAATAATGATAAGGCTGATTATACTTTTGCCGAAAAAGACAGCACAGCAGAAGAATCATCTGAAATCACTTCAGCTGATACTGCCGGACAGGAATCCACAAAAAAGTTAACCACTGCTACCGAAACTGTCACCACTACTACGATAAATACCACAATAAAGGAAACTACAAAACCAACAACTACAAAGACAACCGGAATTACAACAGCACAAACCACAAAGGCAGAAACAGAAAAGTCAGAAACAGAAGCAAAAAACGTAACAACAGTACAGACTAATGACAATATACAATGGCATACCGGAAATAAAACGCCCATACTGACAACCGTTCCTGCTACAATCGCAAATGTTAATATTAAAATTTCTGATGATTCTTTTACAACAGAAAAAACAGATTATGTTTTTACTGATGAGCAGTTGGATTTATTGGCTGATACAGCAAATAATTCCATTTTAAGACAGCTTTCGGAACAGAACATCAATATCGCATATTTAAAGGACGATTTTGTATTTGGTTCATGGCAGGATAGTATATTGCAGACGTTTGACGAAGTAGGTGCATCAATCAGCAAAGAACAGTTTGATATTTTCATGAATAAAGTCAATTATCTTTTCAATATGGCACGGGTTGAGGCGATTAATAACGAACTCGGCATCACATTTGAAAGAATTGACGACAACACTGTAAAAAGAATTTATACATATCTTGAAGTAGACGGCAGTATATGGAATAACAGCATAGAGCTGTTTGATTCGGGTTATGAGTTTTGCCACAAACAGCCAAGATATAAATATATATCGGAATGGGTGAACTATATCTATGAAAATGAGGAACTTCTCGATAAAATAGCCGGTGCAATCATGAGTACTTCAGATTCGCTTGACAAAACAGAATATCAGCTTCTGCTTGATGCCGTGGCATATGTGCAGAGTATTCCCTATGTATCCGATATTGATTCAACAGGCTATGAGGAGTTTCCTAAATATCCTTATGAAACTCTGTACGAAAACTGCGGTGACTGTGAAGATGTATCAATTTTATTGGCAGGACTTCTGCGTTCAATGGGATATGGAGTGTGTCTGGTAACTCCTCCGGGACATATGGCGGTTGGTGTAAAAACCGATGATGTCAATGCAAACTTTTATCTGGACGGTCAGGGCTATTATTACATAGAATGTACTGATATGGGCTGGAATGTCGGTCAGGTTCCTGAGGACTGCATAGGAGCAGCAAAAGCCTATTATATCAGCTGAAATTAAAAATCCTCCTGATTTTTAAATATCAGTGAGGATTTTTTTCAAAGATATTGCAATTTTTTCGGTTATGTGCTATAATAATATTGCTGATTATTATAATGGAATTACAGGAGGTTTTATGGAGTTCAACGATTATATTCAGATAGTATGTCCGGAATGCAAGGCACTGCTTTTCGCAGAAAAAAATCTTGATTCGTGGTATTGCGGTCATTGCGGTCATAAAACAGAAATTGTTCACGAAACAGAAAGTCATGAAGATAAAAAGAAAGTTCCTGTCCTGACAGGTGACGAGTTTCTCTGCGATGGGAATATTCTTGTAAAATATGCCGGAAAAGATGAAGATGTTGATGTTCCGGATTACGTCCGCATAATAGATTCCGGAGCGTTCAAAGGAAATACTTTCATAAAGACGGTTACAATTCCGGATTCTGTAAAGGAAATAGGGGATTGTGCATTTGAGGGCTGTACTTCTCTTACAGATGTTCAGCTTCCGTCGGAAATCCGAAAAATCGAGTACAAGACATTCAGCGACTGCGAAAGTCTGAAAAAAATAGTTATTCCTGCAATGGTTGAGGAAATCGCATACAATGCGATGTGCTGCGGACTTGAGGAAATCGTATTTGAGAGCAGTTATACTACGTGGGAACCCGAAAACGATTACACCAATCCGTCTTTTGAGGTCGCAAGAAAAGGGAGTCCGTCAGGCGTAAGCAGAATATATTTCAGAGGAGTTTCGTATACGGCATCGGAACTTTACCGCTATAAATCGGTTGCATCTTATCTTAAATCGGAAGGTCTCTGTCAGAACTGCGGAGGAAAATTCGGAATGTTCGGCAAGTGCAAGACCTGCGGAACTAAAAAGGAGCAGTAAAAAATGAAGTATACACAGGGAAAATATATTATAACCGGAAAAACAGCTTTGGCACGGGAAATATACAGCTTTGAGATAAGCTGTCACGAAGTCGCCGGAATTGCCGTATCCGGACAGTTTGTACATATCAGAGCCGGAAACTTTACACTCCGCCGACCGGTATCGATATGCGGAATAGACCGGAAAAAAGGAACTCTCCGCATTGTTTTCGAGGTGCGTGGCGAAGGAACTTCCGAAATCGCCCGTCTTAACAAGGGAGAACTTATAGATATGCTTGCACCTCTCGGACACGGATTTACAATAAATCATGATTTCGGAAAGGTTGTGCTTGTGGGCGGTGGAATCGGTACTCCGCCAATGCTTTCGCTTGCGAATGAATACGGAGAAAAAGCAGTGGCAATATGCGGATTCCGGAACAGTTCCGCCGTGATATTGCAGGAGGATTTCAGAGCATCGGGAGCTGAAACTATTCTCTGTACAGATGACGGTTCAGCCGGAATACACGGGTTTGTAACTCAGCCCCTCACGGAACTCGCCAAAAACGGCGGAATTGATGCTGTCTATTCGTGCGGTCCTATGCCGATGCTCCGCAGAGTTGCGGAAATATGCCGTGAAAATAATATTTACTGTGAAATTTCTCTTGAGGAGCGAATGGCGTGCGGAATCGGAGCGTGTCTCGGCTGTGCGTGCCGGACTGTCCGCAATGACGAGGAATATTTTGCTCATGTATGTAAGGACGGCCCTGTATTCAGAGCAGAGGAGGTAGTGTGGTAATGGCTGATTTATCTGTAAATATATGCGGTGTGGATTTCAAAAATCCGGTAATTCCTGCGTCGGGCGTTTTCGGCTACGGCAGGGAATATGAAGAATTTTTTCCGCTGGACAAACTCGGCGGAATAGCTACAAAGGGAACTACAATTCACCGCCGAACCGGTAACATATCACCCCGAATCGCAGAAACTCCGGCAGGAATGCTCAATTCCGTCGGTCTCCAGAATCCCGGAATAGACCATTTTATAAGTACGGAACTTCCATATCTGCTGACAAAAAATGTCACAATTCTTGCGAACATTGCCGGTTCAACTCCGGAGGAATGCGCAGAAACTGCATCAAAGCTTGATGATACAGATGTTCATATGATTGAACTCAACATATCGTGTCCGAACGTAAAGCAGGGCGGAGCAGCATTCGGAACGGATTGCAGAATGGCGGAGGAAGTCACACGGAAAGTGCGTGAATCCACAAAAAAACCTCTTGTCGTAAAATTATCCCCGAACGTCACGAGCATAACGGATATTGCGAAAGCTGTTGAATCGGCAGGAGCTGATGCGGTTTCGCTTATCAATACACTTCTCGGAATGAGAATAGATATTAATACACGCCGTCCGGTGCTTCACAATAACGTCGGCGGACTGAGCGGACCAGCTGTTTTCCCCGTAGCCGTGAGAATGGTATGGCAGGTGGCAAATGCTGTAAAAATACCGGTTATCGGAATGGGCGGTATTTCGTCGGGACGTGATGCCGTTGAGATGATGATTGCCGGAGCTTCAGCCGTTCAGGTCGGAGCAGCAATTTTCACCGACCCGTTCGCTCCGGTGAAGATAATCGAAGAAATGAACGCTTTTCTTGACAGTAAAAATATAAAATCAGTCCGTGATATTATCGGAACTGTTGAACCGTGGTGAATCTATGATAATTATGGCTGTTGATTTTGGCGATTCACGCACAGGGCTTGCGGTATGCGGAAAAAGTGAACTTATGGCAAGTCCGGCAGACGTGATAGCCGAGAAAGATTTTGAAAAGTGCATCGAAAAAACGGCGGCTTCGGCACGTGAACATCGTGCGGAACTCATAGTCGTAGGTTATCCGAAAAATATGAATAACACAATAGGAGAAAGAGCCGAAAAATGCCGTCTTTTTGCGGACAGACTTCACGAAAAGACGGGGATTCCGATTGAAATGTGGGACGAACGCTGTACGACCGTATCGGCTCACAATTATCTTAATTTCACGGATACACGGGGAAAAAAGCGTAAGGCGGTAGTTGATGCGGTTGCTGCTGTGATAATTCTTGAAAGCTATCTGGGCTACAGAAAAAATACTCAGAGACAGGATTAATAATTAAAATATGTACGGACGGAAATCCCGTCCGCTGTTAAGATTCTGAAAAATTTCATGAAACTTTAAAAATCATGATTTTCGGGAATCAGCCGATTATTGAAGTAATATCTTCAATAAGATTTCCGGCGGCTTTAAGTGTTTTGCCGGCGTTTTTCTTGATACTGTGGCGTTTTCTTGCTCCTGTAGTTGCAAAAGCGTACCATGCAAGACCAACTGCGGCACTTGCAGCGATTCCGGTTGAAACAGCTTTTATGCTCATAAAATTTACCTCCTGAATTGTAAACATAAATAACAAATCTGAAATAATCAGAATAAAATTATCAGAGAAAACCGTCTTAACGGCTGTAGATATTTTCTGATTTTTATTCAATAATATACGTGAGGAATTTAAATGCCTAATCTTAACATAGTTCTTGCAGAACCGCAGATTCCGCAGAATACCGGAAATATTTCACGGACGTGTGCCGTCACGGGAGCAAAGCTTCATCTTATACGGCCGTTCGGATTTGAAATAACAGACCGTCATCTCAAGCGGGCGGGGCTTGATTACTGGGACAAGCTGGATATTACGTATTATGATAACCTTGAAGATTTTTTTGAGAAGAATATCGGCGGAAATTTTTTCTTTTTCACGACGAAAGGGAAAGAGGTTCACAGTGATGTAAGCTATCCAGACAACAGCTTTCTTATTTTCGGGCGTGAAGATAAGGGACTTCCAGAGGAACTTCTGTATAAAAATCCCGAAAAATGCGTAAGAATCCCTATGCGTAACGAACTCCGCAGTCTTAATCTTTCCAATTCTGTGGCGATTGCGGTGTATGAGGTTCTGAGACAGTGGGATTATCCCGATTTGTCCCGTGAGGGAAAGCTGACGCAGTATGAATGGTAATAATTTTTAATTTTTAAACAAAGGAGATGAAAACATGTCAAAAATAATGATACTCACTGACAGTTGCTGTGATATTCCGAAAGAAACCATTGAGGAACTCGGAATCACAGTTCTGCCGTTTGAAATAACGCTCGACGGAAAGACATTCCGTGAAACTTTCGACGTTACAAAGCAGGAGTTTTACGAAATGATGATGAAAACAAACGAAGTCCCGAAACATTCGCAGATTTCGCCGTCAAGATTTGAAGAAGAATATAAACGGCTGTATGACGAGGGTTACACCGATATTATCAGTGTTTCGATAAACAGCGAGGGTTCGGGAACATTCAACAATTCGATAATCGGCAGGGATAATTTTTTTGAAAATAATTCCGGTGCAGAAAAAAATATCCGTATTTTCAATATTGATTCACGCTGTTATACTATTTTTTATGGTTATCCGATAATGGAATCTGTCAAGAAAATCCGCAAAGGAGCATCGGCGGAAGATATTGTGGCATATCTGGAAGAATGGTTCAGCGTATGTGCAATATATGCCGTGCCGTATAATCTTAAATATGCACGAAAATCAGGCAGAATTTCAGCAGCGGCGGCGTTTTCCGGCGAACTTTTAGGACTTAAGCCGATTATTGAGTTTGCGGACAATAAAACAACTACAGTTGAAAAAATACGTGGCGAAAAAAATATAGTCACGAGGCTCGTTGACTGCGTTGAGAAGCGTATGACTCCGCAGACACCCTATATCATAATTTATGGGCGTGATGATGCTCTTGCGAAGGAAGTCGAAAAGGAAATGCATAAGCGAACCGGCAAAAAAGCCGAAATGTTCTCGCAGATTGGAAGTGCGGTTGCGTCGAATATCGGACCTGACCTTGTGGCAGTACTCGTAAGACGAAAAAATAAATAAAATAACAAATGCGGTAAAGAATCAATCTCTACCGCATTTATTATTATTGAATCGTAGTCAGTGATTACTGCATTTTATAGCTGTTAATCATTTTCTGAACCATTTTTCCGCCGATTGAACCGGCTTCACGTGAAGTGAGGTCGCCGTTATAGCCGTCCTTGAGGTTGATTCCGAGTTCAGAAGCGGATTCCATCTTGAATTTATCAAGTGCCTGTCTGCCCTTGTCTGTCATTTCTGTGTTGCTGTTGCTGTTTCTGTTATGATTGCTCATAGTTTTGTTCTCCTTAAAAAATAATTTTCTGATGCCGTGATAGTATTATATCACCTGATTTCAAAAATATTATTGGAAAATTAATCATAATTTTCGTGATATATTTATCTGATTATCATGAAACATACACATATCTGTATTATAATTACGGATTATATCACGTATAAGGAGTGTTTTAAAATGAAGCTTGCTACAGCGTTATCAATAAGAGCCGATTTACAGGGCAGACTTAGTGAACTTGAAAAAAGACTTGTAGCCAATTCCAAAGTTCAGGAGGGAGAAAAGCCGTCTGAAAATCCGGTTGAACTCATTGCCGAAAAAGATAAGATGATTTCAGAACTCGAAAATCTGATTACAAGAATAAATTTAACAAACAGTTTAATCAGGTACAATGATATGACTGTTACCGAAATGCTCGCAAAAAGAGACTGTCTGAAAATGAATATAAGAATCATGCGCAATTTTCTCAACAGTTCAAGCGATAAGGTGAACCGCTATTCAAAATCGGAGATTGCCATAAAAAGTACCGTTGATGTTGCGGAATATCAGAAGAAAGTCGATTTATTGTGCAAGGAACTCCGTGAAATTGATGAGAAAATTCAGGAAATAAACTGGACAAATGAACTGATTTAATCACAAAGCCGGTAGCATTTTTCAGGGCGGATACAAATATTTTGGCAAATAGTTTGTGCGATATTAAGGTTCGAATCCTTATTTTTACATATAGATGCTCTGCACGGTTACATTTGCATTTTTATTTATTAACGTTATTACCAACAGTATCGACTGTTAATGTGCGAGGGTGGAGTCGGGGTAAATTCAAGAAAAAACAGCATCACACAGTTATTGTGCGGTGCTGTTTATTTTTCAGATTCAATTTCTATTCCGGTTAAATTTTTTAAAGTATCAATATCATACGCCGGAACAAAAAATTCAAATTCTCCTTTAATATCCTGAATACTAACAGAATAATATTGTGAATAATAAATATCCTGATTGTTACTTGTTATTTTATACTTTT
Organism: uncultured Ruminococcus sp.; assembly: GCA_947178575.1. Lineage (GTDB taxonomy): Bacteria > Bacillota > Clostridia > Oscillospirales > Ruminococcaceae > Ruminococcus. The sequence continues at coordinate 26,312 of CAMWYX010000023.1, forward strand.
TGTATTCCGGAGAATTGAAAGGAAGTTCTTTGTTCCAGTTTGGAAAACTTGCTTTTTTCTTCTGAATACGTGCGTTTTTCAGCGATGACAGCGGAATTTTCATAACAATCCTGACATCTGACATACAAAGCGAATCATTTTTGACATATACGCTTACAGATTGATTGAAGTGGGAACATACAGAGGAATTTTTATGTTTTATTTTTCCGTCCTTTTCGGTATATTGAAACATAAGAACATCGATTTCCGGCGAGTTTTCGGGGATTTTCAGATATTCTCCTGCCTCGTGGAAAGCGTTGACGGTGCTTTCCATATGACTGACAAAATCTTCGCTTTCGGCAGTTTTTTTAACTCTGAAATATCCAAAAATTTTCAGTGTGAAAAATATAATCCAGCATATCGGAGCAGCCCAGAACAAAGCCGGAGCGTTTCTGTATCCCTCGGAAAAACTCACATCGCTTTTTAAAATTCCGATAGTAATGCAGACTGCACAGAAAAACGAGATTGTTTTTATTACTGAGAGTAATACGGGAAGCGAAGCCTTCTTCTCAAACTGTTCACGCTGTTCAAAGGAATCGTCAAGTTTTTTTTCTATGTACTGAGGTAATGTGTCGGTGATAAAGATTTCCCCGTCAAATCCGGAACTATTTTCAGAATCGGAAACATTTACTCCAAACAGATTTTTCATAAATCACCCCTGATTTCTTATAATAAAAAGGCGGTTTCCGTTTCAGAAACCGCCCTTTATTGGTTTTTGATTCGGTTTAATTAATTAGCCGAGTTCTGCGAAATACTTGATAGTTCTTACCATCTGTGATGTATAAGAATTTTCGTTGTCGTACCATGAAACAACCTGAACTTCGTAGAGGTCTTCAGCAATCTGAGCAACCATTGTCTGAGTAGCGTCGAAGAGTGAACCGTACTTCATGCCGATAACGTCAGAAGAAACAATCTGGTCTTCATTGTAGCCGAATGACTCGGAAGCAGCAGCCTTCATAGCAGCGTTGATGCCTTCCTTAGTAACATCTGTGCCCTTTACTACAGCAGTAAGGATTGTTGTAGAACCTGTCGGAACAGGAACTCTCTGAGCAGAGCCGATGAGCTTGCCGTTGAGTTCAGGAATAACAAGACCGATAGCCTTGGCAGCACCTGTTGAGTTAGGAACGATGTTAGCAGCACCAGCTCTTGCACGTCTGAGGTCGCCCTTTCTGTGAGGACCGTCGAGAATCATCTGGTCGCCTGTGTAAGCGTGGATAGTGCTCATGATACCGCTCTGGATAGGAGCATAGTCGTTGAGAGCCTTAGCCATAGGAGCGAGGCAGTTTGTTGTACATGAAGCAGCGGAAATGATAGTATCATCAGCTGTGAGAGTGCCTTCGTTTACGCTGTAAACGATAGTCTTGAGGTCGTTGCCTGCCGGAGCAGAAATAACAACCTTCTTAGCACCTGCATCGATATGAGCCTGTGACTTAGCCTTTGAGCAGTAGAAACCTGTACACTCAAGAACAACGTCAACTCCGATTTCACCCCAAGGGAGTTCGGCAGCGTTAGCCTTAGCGTAGATTGTGAGTGTCTTGCCGTCAACTGTGATAGTACCTGCTTCATCATCAGCAGTAACAGTGTGGAGACCCTCGCCGATTTTACCGCAGTAACCGCCCTGAGCTGTATCGTACTTGAGAAGCTGAGCGAGCATTGAAGGCTTGGTAAGGTCGTTGATAGCAACTACATCATAGCCCTCAGCACCGAACATCTGTCTGAAAGCGAGACGGCCGATACGGCCAAAACCATTGATAGCAACTTTAACTGACATTGGAAATTACCTCCTGATTTTTAACATTACAGTTTTTATAACTGTTGCAAATATATTATACACCAAACCGGAAAATTTTTCAAGGGGTAAGGTAAAAAAATATAAGATTTATCAATAAACTTACATTTTGCACAGTTTTTGGTGGTAATATTTGTTGGAAATGACGAAGATAATAAAACGATTTCTTATTCCAATTTCTGAAAAAATGTAGTATAATATATATTGTGGAAAAATCACATATTTTCAGGAGGCTGATAACAGTTAAAGAAAAAATATAAAAATTTGTTATAACTTATAAAATCCTTTATAAAATAAAGGTCGGCGCTTCAAATAGCAG
>CAMWYX010000024.1 GCA_947178575.1 uncultured Ruminococcus sp.
TTAGCCCATACAACAGGAATATCTTCTGTTGCATCAGCCGGTACTTTGTAAGTAAGTGTAAGGATTGTGCCGTCTGCTGTACCTATAACGCCCTTGCCGTCAGCCTGTGCAAATGCCATTTCGTTCTTATTTGTGATAAGAGATGCATTAGCATATGCTGCTACAGGACCTACTGCACTTACAAGTTCAGCATCAGAATTGATTACAAATGAAGCACCGCCTACAGGGAGAGTTGAATTACCCTTAACGATAACTGTCATTGTAACTTCTTCGCCAGGTGTACCCTCAACTTCAGGAATAAGCCATTCAGCTGTACCCTCAGCAGGAGCAATGCTGGTGATTTTGATAAGACCATCAACGAATGTAACCTTATCTGTGATAAGAAGTCCGTTTGTATCACTTACTACCATATCAGACCACTTAACAGGAATATCCTCTGTTGCATCAATCGGTACTTTGTAAGTAAGTGTAAGAATCTTAGCATTGTCGGAAGCAGCGTTTGAAACGCCCTCGGCCTGAGCAAATGCCATTTCGTTTTTGTTTACAACAAGACCTGAATTTCCATATGCTGCTACAGGACCTGCTGCACTTGCGAGTTCAGCCTCTGAATTGATTGCAAATGAAGCACCTGCAACCTTGAGGTCAGAATTGCCGTTTACGAAAACTTTAAGTTCAACATCTGAACCGGGAGTTGCGGAAACTGTATCAATTACCCATGATGCTTTACCTTCAGCCGGCTTAACATCTTCGATTCTGATTTCACCGTCGAGAAGTTCAACTTCGTCTGTGATGATATTTCCGTTTGTATCGCTGACAACAGCATTTGACCACTTAACCGGAATAACGCCCTTTGCTGTTGCAGGAACGTCATAAGTAAGAGTCATGATTACTGCGCCGTCAGAAGCAGCGTTTGAAACACCTTCCTTCTGAGCAAATGCGATTTCGTTTGTGTTAAGGTTGCTGATAACAGATGCGTTTCCATATGCTGCTGCAGGACCTGCAACTGCATTAAGTGTAACGCCGTCAGCAACGATTGTGTAGGAAGCACCTGCTACTGCGAGGTCGGAAGCGCCACTTACGATTACTTTGAGAACTGCCTGACCGCCGGCCTTAGCTGTTACTTCGGGAATATCCCATACAGCCTTGCCCTGAGCCGGTGCCGGTTTAACTGTTGTTACAGGAGCTGTTGTTGTAGAAGGCTTAGCTACTGTTGTTGTTCCGGCAGGCTGAGCTGCTGTTGTTGTTTCAGCAGGTTCAACTTCACCGGGAACATTAACGATGATAGGTGTAACTGTTGCGAGATACTCAACCTTTGTGCTTCCAACTTCACCGGCATTTTCAATTACCTGGAATCTCTTGAGGTTGATTTCATACTTGCCGGGCTTTACGCTCTTGTCAACGACGATTTCAAACTGACAGATAGGATTGCCGTCCATAACAGACTGCGGGTCTGAGTTCTTATCGAAAACAGAAGCGTTCCAGTTGATGGAGCTTACCTTGTTGTATGACGGAGTTCCTTCAATAGCATAGCAGAATGTATCCACCATATCTACTGTGAATCCTGCCGGAACGTCAGCAAGTTCAGCAACGAATGTAGCACACTTTGCACCGCCTGATGATTCAACGATGAATTCACCAGCCATATCGAAGCCGTTCTCGTCTTTCTGTTCAGAAAGTGCATGACCAGGCTCGATTGTGTATTCTTTACCTTTAATGATGAATTTATCGTTTACCTCGAGGTTGCTGTCATTATTGTTGCCTGAAGGAGCCTTTGTTGTTGTTACAGTCTGAACTATTGTTGAAGTAGCAGTTGTTGTTGTTTCAGCAGGTTCAGTTTCACCGGGAACATTAACGATGATAGGTGTAACTGCTGCGAGATACTCAACCTTTGTGCTGCCAACTTCACCGGCATTTTCAATTACCTGGAATCTCTTGAGGTTGATTTCATATTTACCGGGCTTTACGCTCTTGTCAACGACGATTTCAAACTGACAGATAGGATTGCCGTCCATAACAGACTGCGGGTCTGAGTTCTTATCGAAAACAGAAGCGTTCCAGTTGATGGAGCTTACCTTGTTGTATGACGGAGTTCCTTCAATAGCATAGCAGAATGTATCCACCATATCTACTGTGAATCCTGCCGGAACGTCAGCAAGTTCAGCAACGAATGTAGCACACTTTGCACCGCCTGATGATTCAACGATGAATTCACCAGCCATATCGAAGCCGTTCTCGTCTTTCTGTTCAGAAAGTGCATGACCAGGCTCGATTGTGTATTCTTTACCTTTAATGATGAATTTATCGTTTACTTTGAGATTGTTGTCATCATTGCTTGAAGGCACTTTTGTTGTGGATGCCGCCGGAGTTTTTGTTGTTGCAGGAGCTGTTGTTGTATCCCCCTTGGGTTCTGTCGTTACAGCTGCACCGACTACTGTAATTTCGATTGGTTCTACTACAGCATAGAATTCAATCTTCGGGTCGCTACCGCTCTCTACTACCTGGAATCTTTTGAGACCGATTTTATATGTACCCGGTTTAACGTCCTTATCAACATGAACGTCGAACTGACAGGCAGCATTTCCATCTGCAATAGCAACAGGGTCGGAATTCTTATCGAAAACAGTAGCATTCCATACTGTATCGGTTGTTGCATTATATGCCGGAAGCGAACCATCTGCCATACAATAAATATAATTGTCAGTCATTGACAGTGTGATACCGTCAGGAATATCGTCAGGAAGCTCAACAGTAAACGAAGCAGCCTTGTGTCCGCCGGATTCGACTATAAACTCAGCACTTGCCGGATAATCTTTTCCATCTACCTTAACTGTCTGTTCTGAGAGAGAATGGCCGGCTTCAATCTCATACTTGCCGCCCCTTACAAAAAAGTCTGTTGACTGTGCAGGAGCCTTTTTATTGGCAGCCCCACCAATTGCGTCCTCCATACTAACATTAGGCTGCACAGTGGAGACTCCACCGGCAGCACTAACGGTAATGGAAGAGGCAAATGCACTCGTCATGACAGAAAGCGTCATGGCGAAAGAGGTAGCTGCCGCAAGCAGTTTCTTCATTTGTGCATTTCCTTTCCGAGCTTAATGCTCTATTTTATTTTGTTCGGCACCAGTTAATTAAAGCTGGTCAGAAGTACAGTCAAGAGTTACGAGGTGAACGATGCTCTTGATGATAGCATCAGAGTCCTTAGCATTGATGTCAGCGCCAAGCTTTGTATCGCAGCAGTCAGCGTTAGCCTTACCCTGCTCAGAGAGTTCCATTGTGTTTGCAAGGAATCTGTTTACAACAACTACGTCAGCGATATCAACAACGCCGTTTACGTTAGCATCGCCAGGGAGACGGTCGCCAACAGGAGCCTGAGTTGTTGTTACTACAGGAGCTGTTGTTGTTGCAGGAGCCTGAGCTGTTGTTGTTACTACAGGAGCTGTTGTTGTTGCAGGAGCCTTTGTTGTTGTTACTACAGGAGCTGTTGTTGTTTCAGCAGGTTTAGTTTCACCAGGAACATTAACGATGATAGGTGTAACTGTTGCGAGATACTCAACCTTTGTGCTTCCAACTTCACCGGCATTTTCAATTACCTGGAATCTCTTGAGGTTGATTTCATACTTGCCGGGCTTTACGCTCTTGTCAACGACGATTTCAAACTGACAGATAGGATTGCCGTCCATAACAGACTGCGGGTCTGAGTTCTTATCGAAAACAGAAGCGTTCCAGTTGATGGAGCTTACCTTGTTGTATGACGGAGTTCCTTCAATAGCATAGCAGAATGTATCCACCATATCTACTGTGAATCCTGCCGGAACGTCAGCAAGTTCAGCAACGAATGTAGCACACTTTGCACCGCCTGATGATTCAACGATGAATTCACCAGCCATATCGAAGTCGTTCTCGTCTTTCTGTTCAGAAAGTGCATGACCAGGCTCGATTGTGTATTCCTTACCTTTAATAACGAAGTTAGCGTTTACTTCAAGATTGCTGTCATTATTAGGAGCCTTTGTTGTTGTTACAGTCTGAATTATTGTTGAAGTAGCAGTTGTTGTTACTGCCGGTGTAGGAGCTGTTGTTGTTTCAGGAGTTGAAGCATCGCCACCGATTTTGATGTCAATGCCCTTGAGGTTAAGGTTATTGTACTCGGTAGCGAACTTTGTTGTACCCTCAATCATTGTTGAGAACTGTGTCGGGTATTTTGCATCGGGAGCATCATCAAGGAAGTTGATTGAGTATGTACCTGCCTTAGTTCCCTTCGGGAATGTAACTTCGAATACATACATCGGGAATGAATCGGACTTTTCGCCGGTCCACTCATAGTTTGTTTTAGCAGGTTTTGTCCATACTACTGAACCCCATGAATTTTTAAGGTTAAGGGAGTCATACTTGTCAGCAACATTGTACATACCTGTACCGGAAGGTGCGAACAGTGTTCCTACCTTTGAAGCAGAAATTGTACCGGAGAAGTTTACAAACTTACTAACTTTGTATTCCTTGCCGCCTGCTGTGACAGTCTGTGCTTCTGTGAAGTAATCTTCGTTAGGAACATAGCCTGCAAACTTTACGTTTGAAGCGTCGCCGTCCTTGGATGTGATAGTCCAGTTGGCTGTGATACCCTGTGAATCGTTTGTATCCTCAACGAGGAACACGCCTACAGGAATAGTAACATCGCCTGCTGCGATATCTTCGGCGGAAATTGTTGTGCTTGCAGCACTGCCGTCCTTATTGAGATAAGGTCTGAGTTCAATACCCTTGCTTGAGTCAGCAGCACCTGTTGCAAAAGGAACAGCTGCGCCTACCATTGATGCAGCCATAGCCAGAGCGGAAGCTGCAGAAATAAGTTTCTTCATTTGTAATAATTCCTTTCTTTTAGGTTTTTAGGCCTATTAATAACTTATAAATTGGGTTTGTATTCCTTTGTAAGGGGGACAAATCAGATAATCGTTTATGCTGTGGCATTATTTAAAATCCTTGAGAGCACCTGCATCGTACATCTGGATATAGAGAGCATCCATAGCAGACAGACCGGATTCACCGTCAACGTCGGCATTAAGCATACCCTGCTCGCTAAGTTTATACTTATCCTTATTTCCGATATACTGGAGAAGCAAAGTAGCATCGGCAACAGAAACTTCACCGTCGCAGTTTGCATCGCCCTTCATGAGTTCGCCGACGGGTTTATCATTGCCGCCATTGCCGCCTTCGCCGCCCGGAACGGTAACTGAGCCGTTTGTAACTTTTACGTCATAAGCAACTTTCACGGAATCTTTGAGATAACCGCAGTCAATTTCCGTGTTGAGTGTTCCGGATTCGCCGGAAGTATCACGGGCAACCGGAACGATTTTGATTTCGGATTTTGCACCTGCCTTTGCATCTGCTGCAACTGTACCTGTGATTGTACAGAGAACTCCCTCGCCTTTCAGCCAGTAAGTAGAATCATCGAGAGAAGTTGACCACATTATGCTTGCAGAACCGCCGTTCTTCTTGTCAATCCAGCTGTTGAAAATAGGAAGCATAGATGCTGACGGGTCATTTGCCGCTGTGTTTTTGCTGAGTGCGCCCTCCTCGATTGAGTCCACGCTGATAACGGACTTATCGTACTGAATACCGAAATTACAGCACTGAACACCCGTATCAGGTATATCGGCAAGTGTCACCTCCACCGTGAACTTCTCGCCTGCCTTTGCGGTTTCGTTGCTTGCGCTTATCTGCACTGTTTCGCCAGCAGCCGAAGCCGGAACAAGTGAGCATACGGAAAGTGAAAGCATTGCTGCTGCCATAGCTCCGATGACTATCTTTTTTGTCTTCATGTTTTTTCCTCCTTCTTCATTGATTATATATAACAAAGGAACTTCCGCCCCTTATTATATCAAGTATTATTTGACGGCACACGCCGCTGACCTGCCGTACCGTCATGAACAAACGATTCATGGAACGTCTTGTCATAAGACGCATCACACAACCGTGATGAGATTACGCATTCCAAGCATACATTCATTCATGTACTTATTATATAACAGGTCTTAAAAAAAGTAAATAGGTTTATTGAGTTTTCGGTGATTTATATAAACAGTGCATCTGTTTTTTGCACATTTTTCACAATAAAAAAAGCACATTCAAACAAAAACTGCAGCTGATTATTAACAATTTATAAATAAGTTGTTTCATTTATCTGTTTTACAGAATTCTTCCGGTACTGCTTCATCAATTATACTGTTCAGTATATCCCAGCTGAAGTCAGGATATGTTCCTCTGGGTTCGGCATATGGAACGCCATGTTTTTCAGCGAGTTCCGGAGTATACATACTGTATGGATACACACGCAGATTCGGGTCATCACCCTGTTCATAGTGGATAATATTCGGAATAACCCCAACATTTTCAAGTCTTGTATCACCGGTCGTACCGTCAATGACAATATCGAAATCCGGCATTTCGCCGACAAGGTTGAAATTATCGGTCTGATGGCAAACGAAATTACCCATGGAATAAAAAACAAAACCTTTTGAGCCGTCATCTCGTTCTATCCATTCCATAGTCTGAGCCGTATGCGTATGACAGCCGAGTATCACGTCAGCACCCCAGTCAATCATTTTTTCGGCAAGCTGTTTACGTTCATCAGACACGAGCGTGGTATCTTCGTTTCCCCAGTGAGCAGAGACTATAACTGCATCGGCAATTTCACTGGCTTTTTTAATCTGTTTTTCAATGACATCTTCTTCATGGTTCATGACAACACGGAGTGGCGAATCGTAGCTGAAAGAAAAACCGTTTATATGTTCGGCATATGCAAGAAAAGCAACTTTGACTCCGTTGACTTCACGTACACGTATATTCTCCGCATCTTCGTCACTGAGATAAGCTCCGAGAACTGTCAGATTATTTTCTTCTGCTTTATGATTCCAGAACTGTATGGATTCTGTCAGTGCATCTTCGCCGAAATCGAGAAGATGATTATTTGCCATGGTAAAGACATCGAAACCCAAATCGATTACTGCATCGGCGACTTCCGGAGGTGAATTAAAAAGCAGTTCACCGCCCTCTGCTCCACGGATTTCATTGCTTTCGCTGATAATAGTTTCCTGATTAAGAACAGCAATATCAGCATCCTGGATAAGGTACTTTACATTTTCGTATATAGGTTTGAAATTATAATTTTCGCCGTTTTCAGCTAATTTCTCGGCATACTTAAAAACAGAATAATGTATAAGATTATCTCCTGCTGCAATTATATGCACTCTTTTGTCATCAGATACAGGTTCTGTTGTTGCAACTTCTGTTGTCTCAGCAGAGATTGATTCATTTATTGCATTAGGAAATTCAATTTTTATATTGTTATCTGCACTTCCTACATTTCTCGTTGCACAGCCCGTAAATGAAACCACAAGTGATGCAAGCATTGCTACTGCACCAACCATGCGGATTTTTTTGAAATTCATCGGCGTATACCTCATCTGCTCTTTCATCGTCGTGAATATATTATATCACAGTTTTTTCTATTTTGCAATTATCATTTTGCCTTTTCTGCTGACTTTTTGTGCCATAAAATTCTGGAAACACGATATTCGGCTATATATCGCCGTTTTACCGTACTCCGTCGTTTTTCACGAATTTTAGCCCGATTATTTGTGTATTCTGCTTAATTGAAGTTGTATAAATTCCTCAGCGAGTTTTTCTGCTTCTGCGTATGACGAAAGCTGATAGCATCTTCCACGGAATTTTGCTGAACCATAGAATCCGTTCATATACCATGCGGCGTGTTTACGGGCTTCGTGCATTGCGAGTTCCTCAGATTTTCCGCTTATTTTTATTATCAGGCGTATATGTTTGAGCATAGTCTGCATACGCATTTCAACAGACGGCGGAGTGTATTCCTTTCCGCTGAAATCTGCATCTATCTGCTGAAATACAAAAGGATTTCCGTAGCTTCCTCTGCCAATCATAACGAGGTCACAGCCGGTCTTTTCATACATATTATTACAGGAATCGAGGTCTGTTACATCTCCGCTTCCTATTACGGGAATTTTGACTGCGTTTTTGACTTCCTTTATAATATCTATATCTGCTGTACCGCTGTAGAACTGGTCTCTTGTTCTGCCGTGAACTGTCACAGCAGCTGCACCTGCGGATTCAAGCCTTTGCGAAAATTCAACAGCATTTATATTTTCTGAATTCCAACCGCTTCGTATTTTTACGGTTACCGGAACATTTCCGGCGGCTTTTACGGCAGACTCTGTTATTTCAGCGGCAAGTTCCGCATCTTTCATAAGAGCCGAACCTGCTCCTGTTCCGACGACTTTCGGGACAGGACAGCCCATGTTTATATCAATAATATCGGGTTCGTAGTGCAGAACTATTTTTACAGCTTTTGCCATAAAATTCGGTTCGCTTCCGAAAAGCTGAATACCCATAGGACGCTCATCGGGTGTAATAGTACACAATTCGGCGGTTTTTCTGTCGCTGTAGCATATTCCCTTTGCGGATACCATTTCACTGACGCAGTAAGATGCACCGGATTCACGGCACATAAGCCGGTATGCTCTGTCGGCGACTCCTGCCATTGGTGCAAGAACAGCAGTTTTTCTGATTTTTACATTTCCTATTTTTACGAAATCAGTCATTTTACGTATCCTTTTTCTTGAATACGAAAATTTTGCTGATAACATAGTTAAGTATCAGAACGACTACATTGGCGATGATTTTAGATACCCAGTATGAAACATTCATAGCTGAATCGTTTCCGGCAAAAATTTTGGGTGCAATAAGAGAATATCCAATCCACATCATAACCATTTCCACCAGCAGGGTAAAAACACGTCCGCCGTAGAACGACGCAGTTTCGACAAAGATTTCCTTTGCACCGCTGGCATGGGAATCAAAAACCCACACCCGATTTGTGAGATATGCAAAAGTTACTGCACAAACCCACGAAACGAGCGTACTTACATTACTTACAAGAGTTTCTCCTGCACCGTTTTTTTCGAGTATAAACTTTGTGATTCCTGCTGTCAGAAAGCTCACAACAGTTGTAAGCACTCCGAAAAACAAATAAAGCCACTTATCCTCATACTTATAATATATGTTCTGCAAAGGTTTTGGGAGTATTCCCACACAGGCATTTATAAATTTTTTCATGATAACCGTCCTTTCGCACAAAAATTTTGACCTGCTCTGAAAACAGCTCCTTATATTATATCAGATTTTTTCAGATTTTTCAAGAGGATTTCAAACTTTTTTTCAATATTACCAAAAATTATTACAGCATAACACATAAAAGAACGACCGCCGGAGATTTTTCCTTGGCAGTCGTTCTTTTTTAATGTGTGTTATGAGATATTTTCTTAATTTCCTGTTATGATTTAATTATACTTCATAATACCGCAAAATGCAATAACAGTATTATTTCGGTCTGAATACAATTCGGTTATATTTATTACAGAACTCTGACAAAAATGACAAACCACAGAAAAAATACAAAAATTTCCTTAATTTTCTTTGTTTCATTTTGCCGTATTCTGCATAGAATATATTAGCGGCGAAAGATATATTTCCGGCGGCTGATGTCTTTGACGTACCGGTACGCCCATGATTAACCGGAAACATATCTTTTTCCGATTATATAGATTGCGGGACAGTGACATTACAGTGTGATATTACTGTCCCGTATTTTCATGATTTGCCTGCTTTTTTCTTATTTCTGCCATTTCGCTGTATTTTCGCTTTGTTGCAAGTCCTCCACGGATATGGCGTTCCTGCTTGTTTATTTCAAGTATTCCCTTGACCTGAGTATACATCAGCGGATTTTCATGTTTAAGACGTTCGCTCACATCTTTATGTACCGTACTTTTTGATATGCCGAATTTTTTCGCTGCCGAACGCACTGTTGCACGATTTTCGATTATGTACTGACCAAGCGTTTCTGCCCGTTCTGTCGGCTCTGTTTTCACCTGCATCACCTCTGCATATATATTATCTGCGGACAATAATATATATGCAGCCGAAAACAAATTCAGAATTATTTTTTTCCGAATCCGTATTTTCCGATTTACCTGCCGATAATCCAGATTTCGTCTCCGTCGTCGGTATATCCTTTTAATACCCATACATCAGGGTGACTGTCACCGCCTGTGGGGTCGCCTATGAATACTTCGCTTTTATCTCTGCCTACAAGACATACCATATAATATTTTGCCCAGCGTAGGGCATAGGTTTCCGTTGTGTACTTTAAGGATTCATTGAAAGCATATCTGAAATTTTCCTTGTCTTCTTCACTGTAATTACTCGGATAACCGTCGTTACAATACCGTACAACTTCCAAAGCAGTCATTGCCGAAATACCTGATAATGCGGATAATGTCAATGCAGTCATAATTTTTAAATTGAGTTTCAGAATATCCGGATATTGTTGTCAAGTGATTTTATATTCCGCAAACAAAAAATATTCGTGTATCAGAGCAGGAGACAGTTTTTATTTTATAATCGGTGTATTCTATAATAATTGCTGATTTTCCGGTTATACTAATTCCGAGGTGATAATGTGAAACATCAGGAATATGAAAAAAGAGGAATATATCCGGAACTCAGAAAAAATATCAGCTTCATAAAAGAAATAACCGACGGTTCATCGGATATACTGGTAAACGAATTTATCACAGGCGGAATAAAATGTGCTCTTTTATGCTGTGAGGGAATGATGTCCTCCCAGACCACCGCCGATATGGTTCTCGAACCACTTACCGGAATAGAAAATCAGGACAGCCCGAAATCGCTGTTTTCCTATATACAGACATATCTTCTTCTGTCAACGGACAGGACTTCAGCTGAAAACTACGGCGATATGATGCGTATGCTCCATTCGGGATTTGCGGTACTTATAGCCGACGGAGCAGACAGTGCACTTGCATTCGGAGTGCAGGGATATGCTTCAAGGGGAATACAGGAACCGTCCGGCGAGGGAAATATTCTCGGAAGTCATGAGGGATTTGTTGAAACTATCCGCACCAATATGTCAATGCTCCGGAGACGGCTTAAAACTCCCGAACTCGTAATGAAACTTATGGTCAAGGGAAGCAGCAGTCATACCGACATATGTCTTTGCTATATGAAAGACCGTGTTCCGCAGAAACTTCTTGACCGCATAATGAAATCCCTCGACGAAATAAAACTTGAATCAATATTGTCAACAGGATACGTCCGGCCTTTCCTTGAACAGAAAAACTTCAACCTTTTCAGCAGTACTGGTCTTACCGAAAGACCTGATGTTCTTTGCTCAAAACTCATTGAGGGACGTGCGGCTGTCCTGATTGACGGCATACCTTATGCCATAATCATACCACGTCTTTTCTGCGAGAGTTTCCATACACTTGACGATTACGCCCACAAGCCCTATTACAGCACATTTCTTCGCTGGATACGCTACGGAGCGTTTGTGCTTTCGGTTCTTCTTCCTGCAATCTATGCGGCGATTGTAATGTATCACCCCGAACTGCTGAACAGTACGCTTCTTCTCCTGCTGGTTCAGGAGGAAAAAAACGCACCTCTTTCCATACTCACGGAATCATTTCTTGTACTTCTGATGTATGAAGTAATTCGGGAAGCCGGTGTGCGACTTCCGAAACCCGTCGGCGGTTCTGTAAGTATAATCAGCGGTCTGATAATCGGCGATGCCGCTGTAAAATCCGGACTTGTAAGCACTCCGCTGCTTACTATGACAGCTCTTGCGGTACTCGGAGGGCTTGTAGTTCCCGACCTCAATCCGCAGATAACAGTATTGAGATTTGCATTCCTTGCCGCTGGCGGAATAATGGGACTTTTCGGAATCAGCATACTTGCCTGCATAGTGCTTACAAATATATGCGGAACTGAAGATTATGGATTTCCGTTTACTGCACCTCTTTCTCCTTTTTCGTCAAAAGGAATGGAAGATACAGCAGTACGTATCGGCATGAGAAAAATGCAGAACCGTGGATTTACTGTTGAGGAGTATTTCAATGAATAAAATAACACTGGGTCAGTTTTCCGCACTGATGCTGATAAATGATGTGTTCGCACTCCTCTGTCTTACCGGCGGAATATCACTCTGGACGGCATTGGGATTTTCTGTCGGAATTGTTGTGCAGTTCATTCTTGCTCTTCCGCTGATACGGATATACGGACGGGGAAAAAATATAGAACAATGCGGAAAAATTGCACAGACCGCCGCACTTATCGGCGTTGTTCTGTGGGGCGGACTTCTTTTTTCAATGCTCTGGAGTACCGGCGATATTATCAGCGTACCATTTGAAAAACTCGGAAAATGGAGCAGGCTTATAATGGCGGCAATAATCGGAGCTGTATGTGTATATCTTTCATCTTCCGGAATAAAAGCCGTTGCACGTTCCGGAGCTATTGCCGCAGCAGTCGGCGCACTCTGCCTGACTGCCGTTGCAGTAAGTTCAATTATTGATTCCGATATGAAAAATCTCACAATACAGCCACAGGACGGATTTTTCAACGAAATGATTAAAGGAATCGCAATAGGCGGAGGAATGAATGCTCTTACGGTTCTTTTAGGATATACCAAAGGAAAAACGGTCCGGACAGCTACAACATATATAATATGCAGACTAATTGTTACAGCTCTGATAATTGCGGTGGGAGTTCTTGTAAGCGGTGGAATAATGGATATAACAGATTTCCCGATAGTGACGGCGGCACAGCTTACACAACCTTTTTCATCACAGCGGATAGATTCACTGTTTCTTATAGTATTCACGGTATTTGCGGTATATTCGATAGCGGTTCAGGGAGCGGCGGCGGATTATCTTCTTGACTGCGTATATCCCAAATTCAAAAAATACCGCTGTACAGCAATGCTGGCATTGATGGCTCTTGTCGGACTGATGTTTCAGGGAAAAACACATTACGGCGTTACTTTTGCAGTTCTCGGAACAGCTGTTCCGGTAATTGCGGCGATATGCTGGCGGATAAGAAAGGCAGTAAAATCATGAAATATATAACAGTACTGATAGGGATTCTGTTTCTTACGGGGTGCAGTTCCAACGGAAATGTCAACAAACGTGCGTACGTTCGGGGAACTGCAATAAACGGCAATACTATTACAATGTCATTCTATACCGATGAGGAAACATTATCCGTCACAGCAGAAAATTTTGATACGGCAAAAAAAGAAGCGGAACTGAAAATCGGCAAACAGATATTCACAGGTCATACGGAACTTATACTGCTGGGAGAATGCAATGAAACAGAAGTTCTTGAATATATGCTCCATGAATGGAAAGTTCCGCCGTCCTGCCGTGTAGTTACAAACGCATATGACGGCGGTCAGGAACTAAAAAATCACAATACAGAAAAACTCAGCGGTGCATTGGATATAGCTCAGGAGCAGGGAGAACTCGGAAAATGCGATATCGTTACCGTTCTGTCCGAATACCTGAACTGATGTCTGTTTAGTGATATACTACCAGTGAATATGCTACAAATATAGGCAGGGGGATTCTTGTTGATAAAAAGAAAATTATTCTTGACAAACCATATAAAATATGATATAATGAATTAAATGAAAGAGATTTGAGGTGAAAAGATGCGTAAGTAATCCTGCTTTATTTTATAGTGTAACAAAAAATTTTTGGCGACAGTGTTACTGTTGGTTTTGTTGTGCTTTGTTGCAGGATTCATATGCTCTTTTTGTCTGTGTCGGCTAATTATGACTAATTATGCCTTTTTTACAGTCGCAGGGTAAATGTATCCTGCGGCTGTTTTTACTTGAGGAGGCGTATTTTATGTCATTAATAAATATATCGAATCTTACTTTTTCTTATGAGGGAAACTCTGAGAACGTCTTTGAAAACGTAAATATTCAGCTTGATACTGATTGGAAACTGGGTCTTATAGGACGTAACGGCAGGGGAAAAACTACTCTTTTAAAACTTCTCCTGGGAGAAATTACAGGACATGGTTCAATTACTTCGAATGTTGATTTTGAGTATTTTCCATACGATGTAAGAAATCGTGATGCTTTCACTATTGATGTTATCCGTGAAATAGCACCGGATGCAGAAGACTGGGAAATTTATCGTGAGATGTCACTGCTTGGAATGAATGAATATGCTGATTATCAAAAATACTGCACACTTTCAGGCGGTGAACAGACAAAAGCTATGCTTGCAGGAATGTTTCTGCGCAGAAATAATTTTCTGCTGATTGATGAACCTACAAATCATCTTGACAGTGAGAACAGATATTTACTCGGTGAATATCTCAGCCGTAAAAAAGGATTTATTCTTGTATCTCATGACAGAAAGTTTCTTGATATGTGTACAGACCATATACTGTCAATAAATAAATGCAGTATCGAACTTCAGAAAGGTAACTACTCAGACTGGCAAAGAAACAAAGATATGCAGGATAGTTTTGAACTTTCACAGAACGAAAAACTGAAAAAAGATATTAAACGTCTTGAATCAGCTGCAAAGCGTACTGCTGAATGGTCAGATAAGGCTGAAAGAGCAAAAATAGGATTTGACCCGACAAGAGTAGAAAAAAACATATCCAGACGACCGACTGAATCAGCTAAAGCAAAAAAAATCATGTCACGTTCTGCATCAATTACAAAACGTCAGAGCAGAGCTGTTCTGGAAAAGAGTAAACTTCTACATAATATCGAACAGACTGCCGAATTGAAATTTCAGACTCTTACATTTCATTCAAAAAGACTTATCCAGCTTGAGAATTTATCCTTGAGATATGGTGAAAGAGTCATTTGTGAAAATATAAACCTTTTTGTAAATCAAGGCGAACGTATTGCAGTTACAGGAAAAAACGGCTGTGGCAAGTCCAGTATTCTGAAACTTATCTGTGGCGAAGAAATTGAATACACCGGAAATATTATAAAAAACAATAATTTAAAAATCTCATATGTTCCGCAGAAAACAGACCATTTACACGGCAGTCCTATAGCCTATGCCCGAAATCTTGATATTGATGTCAGTCTGTTTTTTACAATTCTCAGAAAACTCGGACTTCCCCGTGAAATATTTGAACATAACATTGAGCATTTCAGTGCCGGACAAAAAAAGAAAATTCTGATTGCAGGAAGTCTTTGCGAAAAAGCACATATCTATATCTGGGACGAACCACTTAATTTCATTGATATTATTTCACGAATTCAGATTGAAAAGCTGATTCTTGAAAGTTCAGCTTCTATGATTTTTGTTGAGCATGATTCGGCTTTTATAGAAAATATAGCTGACAGAAGTATAATTATAACTTAAAGAACTTGTTCTGATTATGCAAAAAATCACCGTTATTTAGCAATACGGTGATTTTTTATAAATATACATATATTAATTTTTCTTCCATTTGAGAAGTACAAACGCCGCCACTGCCGTAGTAACACACGCAAGAACTATCGGAAACCATGTATAAGGCAACGGCAAATCGACTGTATTTATTCCGTAAAATGCAAATATTATATTCGGTATCTGCATTATGATTGTAACAATTGTAAGTCTCCATGTCACAATATTCAGATTGTTTGAGATAACAGAAGAAAATCCTTCCGTCATACTCGAAAGTATTCCGGAATATATATTTGCCATTTCTATTGCCTGTTTCATTTCAATAAGTACATCTTCAAGCAAATCCTGGTCTTCATCATAAAGTTTTATAACACGTCCACGGAATATCTTTTCTATTGTAGCCTCATTCGCTTTCAGAGAAGTTGAAAAATATACCAGAGATTTTTCCAGAGCAAGCAGCTGCATAAGCAATTCGTTTTTCATTGCGTTGTGGAGCTGTTGTTCTGCCAATGATGAAATTTTATCTATCTGCTTAAGATAATACAGAAACATTGCCGCTATTCTCAGCAGAAGCTGTAATACAAATCTTGTTTTAAGTTCCGGACGAAGATTGCGGATAGTTCCTTTTACAGCTTCATTTATTATCTGCGTTTCATTAAGTGATACGGTAAATACATTTTTTTCGGTCAGGATTATTCCCATAGGCATAGTATAAAATATCTGTGTATCACTGCTGTCCATAGATGATACCGGACTGTCTATTATTATCAGCGTCTGCTCGTCTTCACGTTCTATACGGGAAGATTCTTCTTCGTCAAGCGATGATTTAACAAATCCGCTGTCTATGCCGTATCCCTCAATAAGCTGTTTTATCTCCGCAGACGTGGGATTTATTACCGATACCCAGCAGCCGTCTTTTTTTTCTGTAATTTCTGTCATTATTCCATTTTCATACGTATAGTAGCGTATCACCGGAAACACCTCCGCTTATCATAGTATTTTTTCTTAATTTTTATTATAGCATATTTTGTAAATTATTACAAGTCTTTTTCCGGCGAAATTATTTTAAGTAATATTCATATAATATTAACATATTTTTCAAAAATCCATGCCTGTAAAACCGGCGGTTTTTCTATTGACAGAATCAATCTGTGATGATATAATAGGGGTATATCATTTTAAGGAAGTGTATTTATGAACGATAACAATACAGTAAGCGGTGTTGAACCTGCACGCAGTCGGAAAGGTGCAACTGTCGCCGGAATCTCCGCAGGAGTTCTTGTGGTTGCCGTCGGCGGTGGAATTGCTGCATATTCTATGTCTGACTATGTTAAAAATCAGGTCAAACTCGCTGTCAGCAGTCCCGAAAAATATTATTCGTGGGTAGTCTCAAATAATTCCAAGAATACTGCCCGTAAAATGTCCGAAAAATATAAAAATTCCCTCGAAATGTATTCCGGCGGTCAGAATACCGGAATGTCCCTGAAATACGAACTCAGCGACGAAGTCCGCACTATGCTCATGGAAGAATTTGACGGCGACGAAAATCAGGAAATCGCCGATTTAATCAATAATATGAATGACGTCAAACTCGGAATTTCCACATCTTCCAGAAATTCCTCCGCAAACGGAAATATATACGCCGAAGTAAACGGACAGCATATTACATCTGTGGATATTGCAGCAGATACGGAAAATCTCGATATGTTCTTCCGGATTCCCGAACTCTCCGAACAGTGGATTTACAGTTCACTCAGCGATGATACAAACAATATCGCAGTTGATGACTTCCGCAAAGCTTTCAGAGATGCGGAATCAATAATAACCCCCGAAGAAATCGAAAGCCTTGTCCTGAAATATTCAGAGATATATAATAATCATGTTTCCGAAGTCTCACTTGAGAAAAAAGAAGCCGTCGAAATCGGTGCAATCACTGTGGATTATACCGTCGTTTCCGTCGATGCAGATGCAGATTTTATTAAAAATCTTATGACCGATTTCGCCGAGACCGCAAAAAATGACGAACTCCTGAAAAGTATCATAGTTGACAGAACAGAAACAGCTACTTCTGACGAATATGTCGAAGCATTCGATGATTTTATCGCCGATATTGACAGTTCTGTAACGTCAGGTGCTGTGTTAAGTACGTATATCGACCCCAAAGGCTGTATACGGGGATTCGGTATTGATGAGCCGGACGGAAATTCTTCCGCACGTGCTGTCATAGGTATGGACGGCGATAATATATGCGGTGAAATCCGTGTCTCCGAAAATGATGAAGATGTTTTACTTACAACTCTTTCCATGACCGAATCAGACGGAAAATACTCCGGTACACTGGATATGTTGATAGAAGATATGACCGCTTCTGCTGATTTCTCGGATATCGAAATCATTAACAAAGAAAAGGGCTACGTCAGCGGAAATGTGTCAGTATTCAGTTCCGATGACACTTCATTCAGCCTTTCTCTTGAATCAGACGGAAATTCACAGAAAATTTCCTCTGCTTTAATATTTGATGATGTGAATTACGGCAATGCAACTATTGAAATGTCTATAAGTGACAGTGCAGAAATAAATATTCCCGATAAAAACAGTTCGTACGATATAAATTCGGACAGTGCCAATTTCCCGTCAGACTACGTTGAACAGGACGTTATGAACAAATTTTTAAGCGATATTTTTGGTAAGCTCGGTATAGACAGCAAAACAGGTCAGGAAACAGCTGAAATAATCACAGGCTCTGTTTACGGCAACGACTTCGGCGGTTATGACCCCGATGACGCTTTCACTTATGATGATGACATTGACAGCGATTTTTCTCTGGGCAGTAACAAAAATGATGATAAAGACGACGTTAAAACCGAGGGCGATGATACAGACAATGATTTAATTAAAGACAGTGATTTCGATTATGACGATTTACAGGATATTCTCAGCTCCAGTGACCCGTATTACAACGATATTGTCATGGCGGAAAACGGCGACGCTTATATGATTGTTGTTGACAGTGATTATACTTCAAGCTATATGGGCTACCTCGGCGGTACACTTGCATATGATGCAAAAGTTGCAAAAATATCCGGAGACGGAAATTACAGCGTTAAAGTTACCGCAGACAGTGACGGCTATAAAAATATGATGGACGATATAAAACCGAACGGTTTCTATATGCTCGGTTTCGCTGCCGACGGTATCAAAAATGTTGAAAATGTAGAATGTGAAATAGTATCACTCAAAATCGACGGAAAAGAAATCGAACTCACCGGAAGCCCTGTAATAGAAAAATCCGGCAATACCTTGTCTGTTCTGCTATACGTTGACACGGAGGGTCTCGATACTGACGAACTCGGTGAACTCGGCGGAAATGCCTTTGACGGTTCAGCTATAGGCGAATGGACTGACGTTGAAATCGAATTTTCTATCAAAGGAATGGATTGATTTATTAATCTGATTCAGAGACTGCTCCGGCAGTCTCTTTTTTTAAGATTTTAAATCTACATATCAAAATATAAATAAATGCGAAAAAACTCAAAATTCTATGAAAAATAAAGATTAATGATGATATTTTAATAAAAAATCATTAAAACGTCTCAAAACGTCTTAAGAACAGACTTGAAGTTCACATGAACTTATGATATAATCATATTATCACGTAAGAGGAGAGAATGAACTTGATTAGACTTATCCCCGGTACTACTATTAAATTTACGGAGCAGGCAAGAAATTCTGCATTTTCTACTGTTTCACCGGTACTCGAAGCAACCGGTGGTCTCACGCTTTCACAGCTTTCAAAGCTAACCGGTCTTGAAGGCTCAACAATACAAAACTGGATAAAGCGTGGCTGGGTATCTCCCACCAAAGGTAAAAAATATTCCGAAAAGCAAGTAATTCGTATTCTGCTGATAAATATGCTTCGTGGTGCAATGCGACTTGAATCAATTCAGCAGATAATGGTATATATCAACGGTGATGTCATTGATACATCAGATGATATTATCGCTGACGTTCCGTGGTATAATATTCTTTGCAGAATAATCTTTACCGCCGAGGACGAGGGTTCATTCAATACCGAATCAATAAAAAAACACATAGAACACGAAATCAAAGCCTGTGCCTCCGAAATAAACTACGGCGAGGACAAGCTGAGAAAAGCTCTCTATGTAATGGTTATGGCTTACAGAAGCGGCTGCCTTAAAGCAGAAGCCGAAAAAGCTATGTCTGAATTATTTTAAGGAGAATTATCATGGGAACATTTCATGAAGTAGGAAGAGACGGGAAAGTAAAACATAACGGAGCAGGCAAATTTATCGGAATCGGAATCGCTGTAGCCGTTGCCGGCATACTCGCCGTGAGTTCGTTTACAGTAGTTCCTGCCGGAAATACAGGCGTTGTCCTTACACTCGGAAAAGTATCAAATACTTCTTTCAGCGAGGGTTTCAATCTGCGAATACCTTTCATACAGACTGTAGAAAAAATGTCAAACAAGATTCAGGTCTATGAAACTCCTGCTTCCGCCGTGTCAAAGGATTTGCAGACAATAAGCTCAAATATTGCTGTAAACTATCGGCTCATCGCAGATAAATCAGCAGATATGTATCAGAATGTCGGTCTCGATTATCAGACTGTCCTCATCGCTCCTGTTGTTCAGGAATGTATGAAATCCGCAACCGCCAAATATACCGCCGAACAGCTTATCACAGAACGTCAGGCTGTAGGCGATGAAGTAAAATCCGCACTCGATTCAAAACTCAACGGCTACGGAATTTACATAGAAAAATTCAATATCGTGAATTTCGATTTCTCCGCCGAGTTCAATAACGCAATAGAGGCAAAACAGGTCGCTGAACAGAATCTCCTCAAAACGGAAACAGAACAGAAACAGGCTATCACAATCGCAGAGGCTCAGGCAAAACAGAAAGTCATTGCCGCTGAAGCAAATGCAGATGCAATTCTTGCCGAGGCTGAAGCTCAGGCAGAAGCAAACAAGCTCCTTGAGGAATCTCTGTCAAGCAAGGTAATCGCATATGAACAGATTGAAAAATGGGACGGCGTTATGCCGAAAGTCGTAAGCGGTGACAGCAACGGTCTTCTCATAAATATTGATACAGATGATTTAGGAAACGTTTCCGCTCCAAGCTACACCCCAACCGTACAGGACAACAGTGAGGAATAAAATATGGCAAAACATAAAACTACAGATACTGGCATTTTATCAGACGTAATTGATTTGATACTTGAATTAGTTGATTTGGCCATTGATATAATTTCTGATATAATTATTAATTAAGCTCATCTGGTATGATATATAGGGAAGTACGGATAAACAGTAGGGGTACTGCCGTACAAGAAAAGCCGTCTGGATTTTTACAAATCCGGACGGCTTTTTGTTATCTGCTATACTTCTTTTGTTTTATACTTTTTTAGTATTATACTTTGAATCCCTTATCCCTCAGATTGTCAATAACGTCTCCGAGTATCTGTGCATTTGTAGCAGATACCGAGTGAAGCAGAAGTATCTCTCCGCCGTGTGCAGATTCCGAGAGCTTCTGTAATCCCATCGCCGGGTCTGGCTGACTGTCAGTTTTCCAGTCCACATATGCGAAGCTCCAGAAAACCGTCTTATATCCGCATTTCTGCACTGTTTCGAGTGCCTGCTCCGAATACTCTCCGCATGGAAAACGGAAATACTGCATTTCATATCCGTAATTATTCAGAACGTATTCGTGAAGACTCATTATTTCCTCAACCGCATCATCGTGACACAGTTTAGGAAGACTTGCATGAGTCATGCCGTGATTGCCGAGTGTGTGTCCCTCCGCTATCATACGATTTACAAGAGATTTTTCTTTCTTGGCATAGTCTCCTGTAAGAAAGAATATCGCTTTGACGTTTTTTTCTTTCAGTGTGTCGAGGATTTTTTCCGTATAGCCATTTTCATATCCCTGGTCAAAGGTTATGATTATCTGATTGCTGTCTGCCGATACAGCGAAGGCATCATAATCGCTGTACTGCTCGGTAAACTGTACGGCATCAACCGGTCGGTTAAGACTGTCAACCGCCATTCCCTGACCGTATCCGATAACCCTGTTGTCCGCTGAATATACAGCATTTACAGGGAGTGAAACTGCTGTCAGGGCTGCTGCCGTGATAACTGCTGAATTTTTCAACGGAATCACTCCTTACGGAAGTTTTGCTTCCGTGATAGTATTATATCACGCTTTACGCTTTTTATTTAAGGTAATATCTTACAAATAAATTCACGCAACTATGTGCATAATGACAAAAATTAAAAAATTTCTGAAAAGCGTGAGTATTTATTGATTCCGGTACGTCTAATAAGTAAGAAGACATCGTGAATACATATGGACTTCCCGAAAAATTATTTATCTACAAGGAGGAATTATCATGAACATCAGAAAAATCATCGCTTCCGCACTCGTATGCACCGCAATCGCCGGAACAATGCCGGTTTATACGTCCGTTCCGTCCGCCGATATTGTAACATCATACGCAGTCAGTGACAGTGATTACGTTTACGGAGTGTCCGAGGAATACAACCTCAGATACTACATTGTAAACGGCGACCATATCGAAATCGCCGGACGTGCCGACAGAGGACCTTATCCTGCCCTTGCATATTACGGACCGACTGAATTTCCGGACGACCTTGAAACCTTTGAAATCGTTATACCCTCTGAAATTGACGGACTGCCGGTTACAGAAATAAGAGGAGACGCATTTTACCACGATATGGGTCTTTCAAAAATAACACTTCCCGACACGCTTGTTAAAATAGGCGGAGGTGCATTTTTACAGACTGCTCTTGAATCCGTTGATATTCCGGAAGGAGTTAAAACAATATCAGCAGATGCTTTTCACGGCTGTACGAGACTAAAAGATGTGAATATTCCGTCAACGGTTGAATATATCGGAGATGAAGCGTTTGAGTATACAGAATGGCAGGAAAATCTTCCCGACGGTATAATGTACATCAATAATATCCTTTACCGGTGCAGCGGAGACATCAAGGAACTCAATATCAAAGAAGGTACGGAAACAATTTGCCCCAGTGCACTGAAAAACTGCACAAGCGTGGAATCCGTAATATTTCCGGATAGCATGGGAGATATATCACCGGATATATTTACTGAAACAGAATGGTTCAGCAGTCTCCCAGATGGTGCGTATTATATAAAGGACAGACTGTACACTTATAAGGGCAATGCTCCGGAAAACGGTGAAATTATAGTCCGTGAGGGTACTAAGGAAATAATGGACGGAGCATTTGACAGATGCAGAGATATTGTATCTGTTGTACTTCCGGAGGGAATTGAAAAAATCGGAAATCATGCCTTTTATATGTGTTCAAATCTGAAAAAAATCAATCTGCCGGAAAGCCTCACGTATATCGGTGGTTCAGCGTTTTCATTAACAGGAATTGAAAGTATCAGGATTCCGTCCGGTATAAAGAATATTACGCCGTCAATGTTCAACAATTGTTACTGGCTGAATGAAGTAATACTTCCGGAAACTCTCGAAACAATAGATTTTGCCGCTTTCAGCTACTGTGAATCACTTGAATCAATAAATATTCCGTATGGTGTTACCGAAATCGGAGTAAATGCTTTTTCAGGCTGTAAAAATCTGGTATCAGTCACAATCCCCGACAGCGTTGAAAAAATCGGTGATTATGCGTTTGATAGCTGCGATATTCTTGAAGAAATCACAATTCCGGACAGCGTTCAGAACATCGGTGATTGTACATTCCTGTACTGCTGGAATCTGAAAAAAATCACAATGCCTGAACATCTCAAAGAATGTATAGACAGACAAAAGTTCTATAATTCGGATATAGAAATAATATTTACTCCGGAAAACAGTGCCAAAATCATGACCGCAACACTTGCAGACGATTCCAACTGCGACGGTGAACTTACAGTCGCCGATGCAACATTGATATTGCAGTATCTCGGAAATTCCGACAAGTACAGGATTTCCGAACAGGGTGCTGTCAATGCCGATATAGCCGGCGGAAATGACGGCATTTCAGCTCTTGACGCTTTACAGATACAGAAAATTCTTACCGAATAAGATTATTAAAAAAGGCGAACCGTTTACACGATTCGCCTTTGTTTTATTCAGTTTCTATTCAGTCAGATATTCACGGACAAGAGTCTGTAAAAGTTCATCACGGTCAATATGCCGGATAATGCTTCTTGCATTATTATATGTCGTTATGTAGGTCGGGTCTTCTGACAGAATATATCCTACTATCTGATTTACAGGATTATATCCCTTTTCAATCAGTGCATCATAGACGATTCTGAGGTTTTTTTTGAGTTCGTCCTCTTTCTCGCCGCCGACTTTAAATGTCATAGTCTGGTCATTCATAATAAAACTCCTCCGGCTTTTTTGATATGATATATTATACAGCAAAATAAAAGAAATTGCAAGAGAAACGCTGAATTTTTGCCGATTTGACTGTATTTAACTATTGATTTTTGTGCATGATTCACATAAAATAAATTATCATATTATTATATAATCTTATGTAAGGCGGAATAAAATCCGCCTCCGGAATTTTTTTTACTGAACTCCGGTTCTCTTGATGAAGCTGTTGCAGTCGGTACATTCAGGAACTGTAGGATTTGATTCGTGTGTTCCTACAGAAATACAACCGAGAGAACAATAATTCTCTGTTACCATGTTGTGCTGACACTGTGATACAGTACACTTGATGCTGTCATTCTTGTGTTTACAGTTGCAGTTGTTTTCCATTTAAAACATCTCCTTAAAAACTATTAGCATTGAAGCTGATTCTATTATACCGCATATCTCACTGAATATACACAGGAACAAAAAATCTTTCATGAATATTTTTTTCGTTCCCATGAAATAATATCAAAAAAGGAGATTTTTATATGTCAGTTATAATCCTGCGTTCATTGATATTGTATATACTTGTTATTTTTGCAGTTCGTCTTATGGGAAAAAGACAGCTCGGCGAACTCCAGCCCTCGGAACTCGTAATTACCATACTCGTTTCAAATATTGCCACACTCCCCCTTGAAGATACGGATATTCCGCTTATAGTGGGGCTTACTCCTATTCTCGCCCTCGTATGCTATGAGGTCGTTATGTCATGGATTATATTAAAAGTACCGTATCTAAGAAAAATAATATCCGGCTGTCCGAAAATAATAATCAGCAACGGAAAAATCAACAGAGATGTTATGAAAGAACTCAGATTCTCCGTAGATGACCTCATGACCGCACTAAGAGGACAGCAGGTATTCGATTTGAATGAAGTGCAGTTTGCTATAGTCGAGACAACCGGAAGTGTTTCGGTAATGAAAAAATCCGCCGACGATACCCCCACCCGCAAGGATTTGAATATCAGTACAGATTCTCTTGACCCTCCTCAGGTAATCGTATCAGACGGAAAAATTATGACCGCCGCTCTCAATTCCATGGGATATAACGAACAGTTCGCCAGAAATACCGCTAAAAATGCCGGTTTAAATACGTCCGATATATTCATAATGACGGCCGATTCACAAGGAAATTTATTTATCGCACCGAAAGGAAAATCATATGACAAGAATTAAAATCAGCTTAGGAATATTGCTTCTTCTCATTGCCGTAAGCATATTTTCTGGACAATGGATAAATAAAAGCTGCCGGAATCTTATGAATATATCATCACACGCTGAAGAAATTTTTTCACAGGGCGATATTCAACAGACTCTCGAAATCACACGTCAACTTGAAAAAGAATGGGAACATTTCAGTTCCAAAGCAAAAATTTTTATCCGCAGTAATAAATTATCTGATATTGACAGACTATGTGCAAGAATAAATAATCTTGCCGAAAATCAGAGCGAAGAACTTACCGCAGAACTTAAGGAATTCAGTCATCTTGTCAATCTCCTGAGAAATGTAGAAGTTTTTTCTTGACAAATCGCTTAAAATCTGCTAATATATTATTAGCGAAAGATGCATTTAAAAATCGGCATCTTAAAAGAGAGGGAAAAGTCATGAATAAACTTACAAAGGCATTTGCCGCTTTCGTTTCGGCGGCAGCAATGACATTCACAGGAATGGCGGTTTCTGTTCCGCAGGTTTCCGAACCCGTTGATACTCTTGCCGTGGACGACAATAACGACGACTGGCTTCACGCCGAGGGCAGCCGTCTCTATGATATGAACGGCAATGAAGTATGGCTCACCGGTGCTAACTGGTTCGGTCTGAACTGTATCGAATACTCTCCTCATTATCTATATGCAGGCGATATTGATGATATGCTTCAGGAAGTCGCCGACAGAGGAATCAATGTTATCCGTTTTCCTATTTCCACAGAGCTTATTCTTTCGTGGAAAAACGGTACTCCGTATCAGATAAGCTCCGGCGGTATGCAGGCTGTTTATAATCCGCCTGTAGACCAGGACGACGGAAACGGCGGTGTCGTCAAAGCCGGTACTTACGGAAATCTTAACAAGGATTTCGTTGAATCGGACGGCAAAACACTTATCACCAGCGACCGTGGTTTCGATATAATCCTTGATAAGTGCAAGAAGTACGGAATCAAGGCTTTCATCGATATTCACAGCCCTCATGCCGACAACTCCGGTCATAACTATAACCTCTGGTACGGCAAGGAAACAGCTGACGGAACTATGGTAACTACCGAAATCTGGCAGGATACACTCGTCTGGATTGCCGATAAGTATAAAAATAACGATACTCTCCTCGGATATGACCTAAAAAACGAACCGCACGGTAAAGGTCAGGAGGGCGAGAAAGCCGCAAAATGGGACGGCTCGACAGATGAAAACAACTGGGCTTATGCCGCTACAAAATGTGCTGACGCTATCCTTGAAGTAAATCCGCACGCACTTATCTTCATTGAGGGCGTTGAGCAGTCTCTCAGTGGTGCTATGCCCGGAGATTACTGGGGCATGCCGGACAGAATGGTTAATTCACCGTACATAGGCGCATGGTGGGGCGGAAACTTCCGTGGTGCAAGAGAATACCCTATCAAGCCCGAACACGGTACAAGTCAGATTGTTTATTCTCCGCACGACTACGGTCCGTCGGTTTACGCACAGACATGGTTTAACAAGGATTTCACAACTGAGACTCTCCTTGACGATTACTGGTACGATACATGGGCATATATTAACGCCGAGGACATCGCTCCCGAACTCATCGGCGAATGGGGCGGTCATATGGACGGTGCAGAAAATCAGAAGTGGATGGAACTCCTCCGTGATTATATGATTGAACACCATATCAACCATACTTTCTGGTGCCTGAATACAAACTCCGGCGATACCGGCGGTCTCTGGGCTAATATCTCATGCGGTCAGCAGCAGGGTTCAACTAAGATTACATGGGAAGAATCAAAATACGCCCTTATGGAAAAATCACTCTGGCAGACTCAGGAAACCGGTAAATATATTGGTCTTGACCACCAGAAAGCTCTCGGAAATAACGGTCTGTCTCTGAATGAGTTCTATTCCGATTACGCTTCAACAGAGGGAAGCAACCTCGACGGCGGTACTATCGTAAAGGACGGAAAACCAGTCGTTTCAAATCCGTCAACTCCTACAGAACCCGCAGTTACAACAGCTCCGGCAACCACAACCGAACCTGCACAAACTTCTACAGGAAACGAAAACACAACCGGCATTATGTTCGGAGATGCTAATGTTGACGGCGAAGTTTCGATTGCTGACGCTACGCTTATTCTCCAGTATCTCGGCAACAAGGATAAGTATACACTCTCAGAGCAGGGGTTCAAAAATGCCGACTGCTGCGACAACGGCGACGGAATTTCAACTCTTGATGCTCTTGCAATACAGCTTCTTGATGCAGGTCAGATAGATAAACTCCCTATGACCAGCAGTAAATAATAAGATAGTGACATCCTCCCCCGCCTATAGAGGCGGGGGCTTCCTGTTTAACCAGTCTGATACTCTGTGATTTGGCAGAGATGCTGTAG
>CAMWYX010000025.1 GCA_947178575.1 uncultured Ruminococcus sp.
AATTTACGCCTTTGGAGTGTTGTGCCAAACATGAGTAGATTATGATTTATCATATCGAAAATGGACACGTTGAATAAGGAATGAAACATAAAAGTTTGTTTTATAACTTTTTATAAGTTTTCAGTAACGGTATATTATGAAGTTTAATGAAGAACTGTTTCGGGAGGTACTCAGTGACGACTTTTTCCGTGAGTATTTTGACAGCCGGGAGAATAACATCAGATTCAATACAACAGTCATCAATGCTACGTGCATGACGCTTCTGGAGCGTTCCAAGGCGAAAGAGGACTATCCATTCGTAAAGAAATGCGTGGATAAAATATTGAATCAATGCAATCAGATGCTGAAGTTGACTGAGGTTTACAGAAATCTTTTCGATGCGGTATATGATTTTCCGGCAGAAAAGAAGTTCATTGAAATAAATGATTTTCTGAATAACTTCTGCGAAAAAGCCAACAAATCCGTCAAAGGAAAATGCAGACTGGACTATGTTACCCGTAAGGAGTATACCATATTTACGTCTGAAAAGCTTCTGACTTTTGCTATGATTATGTGCGTGCATCACACAATTCTCAGCGGAGTTTCAAAAATAAAAATAAAATTCACAAACAAAGATGACAAATGCACTATCACATTGAATTTTATGGAATTCAATGATGATAACTCCTTTATATTGACGCACGAACACATCACAACCGAATACGCTGACGATATTATTTCCACAATAGTCAGAAAAATAGGCTGTGAGTATCGTACATCTGACAAATATGCGGAATTTGTTGTTCCGTTGGAAAGAAAAGGTATGTCAATGATGTCTGCACCAAAACGTCACGATGAAAATAATCGTTTCAACACCTTTAACAATATCCTCTCAGACATCACAAAAATAAAATAGTCTGAAAAACTATATAGATTTATCATTTTATTATTGATGAAGTTTTGGATTTTTGTTGACAATATTCAAAAAATAATGTATAATAGTTATTGATTCAAAAATTAATAACCTTTTCAGTATCGGAATATGCTGAAAATATACAACAGACTTTTGTTATATGGAGAATTGTTCAATGACTGAAAATACTGAAAATAATAAAAATAATGTAAATCTGGAAATCGAAAGAAAATTTCTCATAAAACAGCCCTGTATCGGAAATCTTGACGTTAAAAGAATACTGGATATTGTTCAGACTTATCTTCACGAGGGCGAAAACGGTTCTCAGAGACGTGTACGCAGAATAACCGAAAATGACACAAATATATATATGTATACGGAAAAAATTTTCTGCACAGCCGTTACACGCAGAGAACTTGAATACGAAATATCCCTCGCAGAATACGAAAGCCTGATAAATGATTCCGGTACAGAATCCTTATTTAAAAGGCGTATCTGCTTTGAATACAAAAATCAGATGTTCGAGCTTGATATTTACCCTTTTTCAGAAAAATTTGCAATTCTTGAACTTGAACTCGAATCGCCGGAACAGGAAATATTTTTCCCCGACTATATTGATGTTGTCAAAGAAGTAACCGGCGATAAGAGATATTCAAACAGAGTTCTCGGAACTTTATCGACGTTTCCGGAGGAGGTCGGCTGATGGCAGAAAAAATCATAAAAATTGACAACAGTGAACAGCTTTCCGTCCTTTTCGGTCAGCTTGACAGCAATGTTGCACAGATTGAACGTCAATACAGCGTTTCTGTAGTTGACAGAGACGGCAATATCAAGATTATCGGAGACGAACCGAATATTTCTGACGCTTCAAGAGCGGTTAATTCACTCCTTAAAATGCACCGGAGCGGACAACCGCTCAGCAGTCAGACTGTACGTTATGTCACCTCGATGGTTGCTGACGGTATGGAACAACAGCTCGAAGAACTCGGCGGAGACGGCGTTTGCGTGACATCATCAGGTAAAATTGTAAGACCTCGTACTGTCGGACAGAAAAAATATCTTGACGCTATAAAAAATAATACGATTGTTCTCGGAATAGGTCCTGCCGGTACAGGAAAGACTTATCTCGCAGTCGCTATGGCTGTAAAGGCTTTCCGTGAACATAAAATCAAAAAAATTATCCTGACCCGTCCAGCCGTGGAGGCAGGCGAAAAACTCGGATTCCTCCCCGGCGATATGCAGGATAAAGTCGACCCGTATCTCCGTCCGCTCTATGACGCTCTTTTCGATATGTTCGGAGCGGATAACTTCGGGCGTTATATGGAAAAAGGAATCATCGAAGTCGCTCCGCTTGCTTATATGAGAGGACGTACTCTTGACGAGGCGTTTATTATTCTCGACGAAGCACAGAATACCACATCGGAGCAGATAAAAATGTTCCTTACACGTCTTGGCAGTGAAAGCAGAATGGTTATAACCGGCGATATTACTCAGATTGACCTTCCGGATTCAAGAAAATCCGGACTCGTTGAAGCTGTAAAGGTTCTTAAGGGGATTGAGGATATAAGTATTCACAGATTCTCGGAAAAAGATGTGGTGAGACATAAGCTCGTTCAGGATATTATAAAGGCATACGAGAAATTTAACGAAGGGAGAAAAAGTCATGCCTAAGTTAAAAGTTTATGTTAAAAACAATCAGACAGAGGTAAAAGTCCCTGTCGGAATAAGACTTCTGATAAGAAGATGCTGTCAGGCGGTGCTTGCTACCGAAAAATTCGGCAGAGATGCAGAAGTCAGCGTTTCATTCGTCAGCAATACCGAAATAAGAAATCTCAACAAGATTTACAGAAACAAGGACAGTGTCACAGATGTTCTTTCGTTTCCGCTTACAGGCGAGGACGGAACTGTTGAAATAAATCCGGAAACAAAAGCTGTACAGCTCGGAGATGTTGTTATTTCTCTCGAAACAGCTGTAAAGCAGGCTCAGAATTACGGTCATTCCCTTGAGCGTGAAATCGGATTCCTGACAGTTCATTCAATGCTCCATCTTCTCGGATACGACCACGAAACAAGTCAGCTCGACCAGCGCATAATGCGTGAAAAAGAAGAATCCGTGCTTGAAAAACTCGGAATTTCACGTGATGCCACATTTATTGTTCAGGGAGATAATGTCTGATGTCCAGAACAGTTTTTACAACTATCGCAGGAAGAACAAATGCGGGAAAATCATCGCTTCTTAATGCCGTGATAGGTGAGAAAATCGCCGCTGTAAGCAGTAAATCACAGACCACAAGGACACGTATCACCGGAATAAAAAATATCGATGATACACAGCTTGTTTTTTTCGATACCCCCGGACTGCACAAGCCGATGAACAAGCTGAGCGAACATATGCTCGATACTGTAAAAGAATCAGTAAGCGATATTGATGTCATCGTTTTTGTTCAGGACTGCACAAAGAAAATAAATCAGCATGAAACTGAACTTCTTAAATCTATGAATAAATCCGGAATGCCTGTTATATTGGTTCTGAATAAAATCGACCTCTTGAAGAATAAAGAGGAACTTGCTGTCAGTATTGCTGAGCTTTCGTCAACAGCGGATTTTGAATCGGTTATTCCGGTCAGTGTTCTTGAGGATAACGGAATTGATATTGTCGTTTCCGAAATAATGAAGTTTGCGGAAGAATCCGTTCATTATTTTCCCGAAGATATGATAACCGACCAGCCGGAAAAAGTTCTCGCATCGGAAATGATAAGGGAAAAGCTTCTGGAACTCCTTAAAGATGAAGTTCCGCACGGAATAGCTGTCGGAATTGAGGAAATGTCGGAGCGTGAAGACAAGGATATTCTTGATATTTCGGCTGTTATATACTGCGAAAAGGATTCCCATAAGGGAATAATTATCGGAAAAGGCGGTTCTATGCTGAAAAAAGCGTGTACATCTGCACGTATCAGTCTTGAGGATTTTTTTCAGATAAAAGTAAATCTCAAGTGCTGGGTAAAAGTCAAAGAGGACTGGCGGAACCGTGAGGGGCTTATCAGAAGTTTCGGTCTGTCTGACAAATAGTTACACACATAAAAACAAATCCGCCGGAAATATTAAAACAAGAAGTGCCGGAATTGTTCCGGTTCTGCTATATAAGTTTCCGGAGGAATATCAATGGATAGGGAAAAGCTGTGGGATATATTCGAGAACAGCGGAAAAATCAACGATTATTTGCTATATAAAAGGAATGTAAATGACAATATTTGAAGGAATCGTACTGAAAGAACGTTCTTTCGGAGAACAGGATAAATTTATCGATGTCCTTACAAAAGACAGCGGAATGATTGAAATTTCTGTCCGTGGAGCACGTAAAATAAACGGTAAGTTGTCATCGTCAACTCAGCTGTTTGCGTATTCACGCTTCTGTATGGATAAACGCCGGGATATGCTCTGCCTTAACAGTGCAGAGCCTGTACATATTTTTTACAATCTCAGAAATTCTTTGAGCAGGCTTTCACTGGCAAGTTATTTTGCCGATGTGATTCGGTTCTGCGTTGCGGAGCGTACAGAAAGCGGAAATGTTTTGAGACTTCTCCTCAATACTCTGCATTACCTCGAAAACGGAAACCGTACCGAAACAATGCTTAAATCAATTTTTGAACTCCGCCTTATGACAGAAATCGGTTTTATGCCCGATGTCGTAGGCTGTAAAAAATGCGGTGATTTTGAACCTGAAGAATTATATTTTTCCGTATCTGACGGCGGATTTGTATGTTCCGGCTGTGCAGATGACGGCAAAAGCGGAAGTCACCGTCTTGAATCCGCCGAATTGTCGGCAATACGCCATATAGTTCTTGCCGATTTCAACAGGCTTTATAATTTCAGGCTGTCTGACGAAAGCATGAAAAGGCTTTCTTTTTTTGCCGAAAGCTATCTGCTTGCACATCTTGAAAGAAGTTTCAGCACGCTTGATTTTTATAAAAGTCTTTTTATGAATTGATTCACAATCAAAATGAAAAAATACGGATATTATCTGTTATGTCAATTAAATGGTAAAATATTATGAATAACTATCTTAAAACACTTGAACTTGATAAAATTCTTGAAATGCTTTCCGGATTCTGCTCCAACGACGAGACAAAACGCATGGCAAGAGCTTTACGTCCGGTAAGCGACCTTGCGGACGTCCGCCGTGAAAATCAGAAAACAAATGACGCTCTTAATCTGTCAATACAATATGGAACGCCTCCGTTCAGCAGTTTCCGTGATATTTCTGTATCAGCCAAACGTGCCAAGACCGGAGCTGTTATTTCACTGCGTGACCTTCTGGATATTGCAGGAATGCTCAGGCAGATAAGCAGTCTCGCAAAATGGTACAGAAGCTGTGAGAATCTTGAAACCGAACTTGATTATCTTTTTTCACGTCTTTCGCCGAATGACTGGCTTCTTGAAAAGCTCGACCGCTCTATTATTTCTGAAACGGAAATATCAGATGCGGCAAGTCCGGAACTCGCATCAATCCGCCGTAAGATAAACCGTGCGGAAATTCAGCTGCGTGAGACGCTCGATAAAATGGTAAAAAACAAAACAACTCAGCAGTATCTTCAGGAAACAAACGTAACAATAAGAGACGGCAGATTTGTTCTTCCGGTCAAAACAGAACACCGTGGACACATCAGCGGTCTTGTCCATGATACATCTTCCACCGGACAGACTGTTTTCATCGAGCCTATGGCGGTTGTCGAGGCGAACAACGATATAAAAATCCTGCAGGGCATGGAGCAGGAGGAAATAGAACGCATTATCCGTGAACTCTGTTCCGACTGCGGAAATTATGCCGATATTCTGTGCGAGAATTATAAGGTCTGTGCGGAATTGAATCTCTATTTCGCAAAGGCTAATCTTGCGGCACGGCTTAAATGCACAATGCCGAAAATCACCAATGACGGCGTGATTCATCTCAACAAAGCCCGTCACCCTCTTCTGGATATGAAAAAGGCAGTTCCGGTAAATCTTTCGATAGGCGAGGAGTATCAGGCACTTATAATCACCGGACCGAATACGGGCGGAAAGACTGTAGCTCTTAAAACAGCGGGACTTCTTTGTGCAATGACGATGTGCGGATTGCTTATACCGGTATCGGACGGAAGCAGTATTTCTGTTTTCCGTGATATTCTCGTGGATATAGGGGACAGTCAGAGCATTGAGCAGAATCTTTCGACTTTTTCGTCTCATACAAACAAAGTAATCGAGATACTCAATATCGCCGACGAAAAATCACTTGTTCTTCTCGACGAACTTGGTTCGGGAACTGACCCTGTAGAGGGTGCAGCTCTTGCAATTGCCGTCATAAACCGCCTTATTTTCAACGGTGCACGGCTTATGACGACCACTCATTATCAGGAACTCAAAACATACGCTATTGATACTCCGAATGTTGAAAATGCATCATGCGAATTTGATATAGAAACGCTTCGCCCGACATATCGGCTTATAGTCGGCTCACCTGGAAAATCAAATGCTTTTGCAATTTCGGAAAGTCTCGGAATGCCGTCCGATATTATCGCCGAGGCAAAATCGCTTGTAAGCGAGGCAAATTCACGGCTTGAGGACGTTATCGGCAAGCTGGAATCCGCACGTGCCGAACTCGAGCGTGAACGTGATGCCATTCATAAACTGAAAACAGAAACGGCTGAATATCACGAATCCGCACGCTCCGAACTCGAAAAAATAGAAAAAACACGTGCCGAGGAACTCGAAAAAGCCCGTATGCAGGCTATGACAATAATCGAGCAGACAAAAGCCGAATCAAACGAACTTCTCGACGAACTCGAAAAACTTCGCCGTGAAAAGGAAAAGAAAGAATTTTCCGCCAGCGTATCGGGAATGAAATCACGTTCAAAACAGAGTTTCAACAAGATGTATGATATAGCAAATCCGGTGAACGCCTCCGACCCGAATGAGGGATATGTTC
Source organism: uncultured Ruminococcus sp. (assembly GCA_947178575.1). Taxonomy (GTDB): domain Bacteria; phylum Bacillota; class Clostridia; order Oscillospirales; family Ruminococcaceae; genus Ruminococcus. The sequence continues at coordinate 6,855 of CAMWYX010000025.1, forward strand.
TGCCCCGTAAGCTGAAACGTGGCGATATGGTGTATGTTGTCGATTTACAGCGTAAGGGAATAATTTCCGGCGAACCAGACGGAAGCGGTTTTGTATTCGTTCAGATGGGTGCAATGAAAACAAAAATGAATGTTTCACGGCTCAGACTGGAAGAGAGTGCCGGAAAACCGGAAAGTTCCGCCGGTTCAAAAACCCGTGGAAAACATAAAAACAATGCTGGCAGAGTAAGCGTAAAAGCCGAACGCCGTGGCAAAATGGAAGTCGATATACGAGGCTGTGCCTGCGATGACGGTGTTTATCAGCTTGACCAGTTCATCGACCAGGCAGTTATGTCAAATATTTCAATGATATATATTATACACGGAAAAGGTACAGGACTTCTCAGGACGGCGGTGCATAAAAGACTTAAAAATCACCCGTCTGTGAAATCTTTCCGTCTCGGAGTTTACGGCGAGGGCGAGGACGGCGTAACTGTTGCGGAGCTTAAATAAATAAAATCTGTTTCCGGAACAAATCTTTATTTTACCGTAAAATATCGCTGTTTTCACCTGCCGGCAGATATTGACATTTGATTATCAATATGTTATAATCAGAATATAAATCCAACATATTGAAAGGGGCGTTTGTTTTGAGCCTGTTCAACATTGACAGACCAAAGGTTCTTATTGTTGATGACAGCGAGACGAACCGTGATATTCTTTCCGAAATTCTCGGAGATGAGTATGATATTATCGAAGCCGTAAACGGTGCGGAAGCTATCGCTGTTCTTCAGAAAGAAAGCGTTAATATATCACTTGTTCTTCTTGATATTGTTATGCCCGTCATGGACGGTTATGAAGTTCTTTCGGTAATGAACGACAAACATTGGATTAATGATGTGCCTGTTATTATGATTTCGTCCGATAATTCCATATCATCAATGCGTCGGGCTTATGAACTCGGTATCACCGAATTTATAAGCCGTCCTTTTGATGCCCTTATTGTTCGTCACAGAGCTGTAAACACTATCATGCTCTATGCCAAACAGAAAAAACTCGTCGGAATGGTCACCGACCAGATGTACGAAAAGGAAAAGGACAGCCATATGATGATAAATATTCTAAGTCATATAGTTGAGTTCAGAAACGGCGAAAGTGGTATGCACGTTCTCCATGTCCGGCAGTATACGGAAGTTCTTCTCAGACAGCTTGTTCAGATAACAGATATGTATGATATTTCTGAGTCGCATATTTCACTTATCGGCAAAGCCTCGGCACTTCATGATATAGGAAAAATATCAGTTCCAGACCACATACTCAACAAACCGGGACGGTTTACTCCGGAAGAATTTGAAATAATGAAATCGCATTCCATGGCAGGTGCAACTATGCTCAGGGAAATCAAAGCGTATCAGAATGAACCTCTTGTAAAAGTAGCCTATGAGATATGCCGGTGGCATCATGAACGCTATGACGGCAAAGGCTATCCCGACGGACTGAAAGGCGAGGAAATACCGATTTCCGCACAGGTTGTCGCCCTTGCCGATGTGTATGACGCACTCACAAGCGAGCGTATCTATAAAAAGGCCTTTCCACATGAAAAAGCTATCGAAATGATAGTCAACGGCGAATGCGGAATGTTTAATCCTCTTCTTATTCAGTGTCTTGAAAAATCACAGGAGGCAATATATAAGGCTTCTCATGATGACGATATAGATGAAGTTATGGACAGAGATGCTGTAGCCCGCAACATTATGCAGTATGCTGAACTTTCATCATCAGAGGAAATACTCAGGCTTCTGGATTTTGAACGCATGAAAAACAAATTCTTTTCCGGACTGTCAAAAGATATACATTTTGAATATACAATATCACCGCCTATGGTGACAATCGACCCGAATAACAGCGGATTTCTTTATGAAAAGGCAGTCATTATGAATCCGCTTGAAAATGAAAAGCTGAAATCAATTATAAGTCCGGAAGATGTGTCCGGTTTTCTGGAAAGACTTGGCGAAACATCAAAGGAATCCCCCGATATGGAATACAGGTGCAAAACAGTCCTCGATTGTGAACCGCATAATATGCAGATTTATTGCCGGTCGGTCTGGAACAGTTCCGGCGAACTTACCGGCGTAATAGGAAAAGCTGTTGATTTGGGATATATCCAGTAATCCGATGACATTTCATCACACAAAAAGGAGAAATTCAATATGACTTTAAAAGAATGTTACAATGCCCTTGGTGGCGATTATAATGACGTGATGTCACGTCTGATGATGGAAAAGCTCGTTCAGAAATTTGTTATGAAATTTCTCAGTGATGCAAGCTATAAGAATCTTATTTCGGATATGAACGAAAAAAAATATGACGAGGCTTTCCGTGAGGCTCATACTCTGAAAGGTGTAAGTCAGAATCTGAGTTTTACAAAACTTTATCTTTCAAGCGAGGCTGTTACCGAAGCACTGCGAGCCGGTGACTATGATAAGGCATATAGTCTCCTCCCACAGCTTGAAGCAGATTATGAACAGACGGTATCTGTAATAAACGAGTTCAGTTCTGGTGTGTGATAATCGGAAATATACATTATAAACGAAAAAACAGTCTCGTAATCGGGACTGCTTTTTCGTTTAAGGAGTTGTATTGTAAGTTTTCATGATTGAAAATCGTCCGGACTGATAATTGATTTATCGCTGTCCGTAACTGTCATATAGACGTTTTCGGGAAGATTTCGGGAATCATACCTGATAAGGAAAATATATTCGCTTCCCACGTCGGATATGTCAAATATTTTTTCGCTTTCTCCGTAGTCATATATGATTGTTTCGCTGTCGGTGTTGTGTTCATAGTTAAAGCCGTTGAGTTCTGCGTATTCTGAAGCCGGCATATATCCGCCACGGACGTACAGCGAAATTTTAGAATACTCCCGTATATTTCCGGACAGCGGATATTTAACAAGCAGATTGAGCTGTGTATATGGCTTGTTGTTGAATTGTGTATAAATCACGTCAACAATTTCTGCACATATTATTGATTGTGTGTCATTAGAAGCATTATCACTGGGTTCAGACGGAGAAATATTTCCCGGACTTCCTCCGGCTCTGAAAATATCATATACGTATACAGCGTTTTCATCTTTCTGATAGGTTACCGGCGGAACAGCAAAGTTTCCTACAGGGTCGGCACATACCGGAGGCACCACATCTTCGACAGGTGTCGTAGTGACATTCTGTTCCGGATTTGTCTGTGTCGGCTGAGGCACAACCGCCGGAGGATTATCAATATATTTTGTTGTTGATACCGTAGCTGATTGCTGTGATGTGGTTTTCGGTTCTGTGATTTTTGTTGTCGATACCGCCTGAAAGGTTTTAGTTGTATGATATGATGTATTTGTATTACTGGTTTTTCCCGTTGATTTGGTTTGCTCTGGTATAATTTCCGGAGGCGGAGCATTTAAATCTGTGGAAGTAACCGAATTATTTGGAGCAGGAGTATCTTTTTTCGTGGTTTGTGTCTTTGATGTGCTGATTTTTCCGGTGGAAGAATTAACAGACGAAACAACGGAAGTTGTCTGTAAACTCACCGAACCTGTAACAGAATCCGTTGGAGAAGATGTTATATGATTTATTTTATTGGATTCCGTTGAAACAGTATTCGTCACGACGGAAGTCATATTTACTGTATTTGTTGATGTTCCGGCTGATGTGGTAACAGCGGATTCAACAATATTATCGCCCCTGAACTTATCGGCAAAATCCGGATTTACATTCATTATCCCCCATACTCCTATAATCAGGACTGCAAACGCAGTACAGGCAGAATATTTAACTATCATGGAAAACCGGAGCTTATGTTCATTTTTTTTTAGCATATCGCCGTATTTGGAGATAAATTTTTCCTTATGCACCGGTTCGGGGATATTGAAAGCGTTTTTCAGTTTGTCTTTCTCTGTTTTTTTCATTACAGCTCCTCCTTTCCCATAAAACTGCGGAGTTCGGAAAGAATCTTCCTGATACGCCGGTTAAGTGCAAAACGTGATACACGGTAAATATCGGCAATAACGCCCAGAGGTACGTCATTTATGTATCTGAGGAGTATTATTTCCCTGTCCTCGGACGGCAGGGATTTGAGAGCCTGTGACAATGTATAATTATCAAGAACAGTATTTTCTATATTTTCATCAGACTGCATATCTTCGGGAAGTTCATCTGTTTTATGACTCCGGAAATAATCGGTACAGAGATTTCCGGCGATTGTATAAAGCAGATTAAGAGTTTTATCAATGCTGTGATATTTCGGGTGTTCAAGATAGCGGAGGAAAGTTTCCTGAGTCAGGTCTTCGGCTGTATCACGGTTATTGACACGTATATAGCAATACCGGTATATTTTATCATACTGTTCGTTCAAATCAAGCGACATACAGGCTTCCTCCTTTCAGAACGCACTTTCTGTAGATATAACGGAAATCGGGATAATAATGTGCGGATTGAATTGTAAATTTTCTGTTAACAAAAAATCCGTATTGTGGCAATACGGATTTTCCTGATTTGTCCCCTTATATATACAGGCTGTAAAGTGCAGATTCAGCCGATATAAGCAATTAATCGATACTGTTAAGCGTTCCGATAAATATAGGAACATCAATTTCAGTGTCTACAATGCAGTAAACGAAAGGGCGGTCAAGTGTAATTGCAATTGGCAAAGGCGAATCAATAGAATCTCCGGCAGCCATTTCAACAGAAGTTACAGCAGCGGCTTTTGTTCCGGATTCGTTCACATCGATATGGGTCTTATGTTTTACATCATTGATAAAAAGCGTTCCTGTTATGGTTTTTCCCATTTTTGAAAAATCGGCACGTTCCAGGTCGAATGCGTCCTGCATTCCCATACTTTTAAGGGATTTCGAAAGAGTTGAATCATAATCATAGCTGAATTTCGGAAGAGATGCATTGATTTTTCTATATCCGGAATTACTGAACATTTCGTGAAGTGATTCCGGTGTAAGACCGGCAATATAATCATCAATCGAAATATTTTCGTCAGGAAGAATCGCCGCAAAAGCATATTGTCCGCCGGAATAATCTTTCATGAATCCTATGGAATTATCATCGCTTATGAATTCGTATTCCTGTGAATACATCATATCGCATGACTGCTTAGTGCCGTCATATGCGGTAAAAGTTCCTTTTCCGACATTGTAATTGCTGTCATATTGTGTCTGCCATTCGGCATCAAATGAAACGGCATTTATAAGATACATAACAGCTTGGTCGGGAATTTCCTTAAGAAGTTCCGGTATCATTTTATCGGTGTTTATATTAACCCATTTGTTTATATCGTTTACGGTAGTGTTATCAAATGGGGCTTCAAATACAGCAGAATCAAAATTATCCTTGACGGTCTGCAAAAAATCGGGCTTGACTTTTATTGTTCCGTCATTTTTTACCCATACGGAATTAGCAGTCTTGATTTTGCATTTTTCGCTGTCGGGCTGGGAAATACGCTGAGTATAAAGATATGAATTGAGTGTTTCAACAGGAATACCGCCGAGAACATTTTCCATATCGGCTTTTGTCTGACCGTCTGCACCGTTAGCGGTCATGGCGAGAGCCTGCATAACGGAATACGGCGAAATAAGTGTATTCGTACCGTTTTTGTATTCATGCTGAAAGAGGTCAAGAGCAAAACCGGTCTGAGACAGTGCGAATGTGCTGTCAAGTGAAATTCCTGAAATGTCGCCTGCCTGAATATCATCACAGAGATTTTTGGCGGTATAATCAAGATTCTGGTCAATATAAGGCGGATTAAATTCCGGACTTTTCAGATATTCCTGACGCATAATTACAAAATCGAAAGAATCAACTTTGCTGTCGTTATTCATATCGCCAAGCTGCCATTCTGTAAGTTCGCCATTGCCGAGAAGATAATTTTTCATCATAACAAGGTCAGCTATACTAAATTTCCAGTCAAAATTGACATCGCCCGGAACAACAACATCTTGTTCTTCATAGATTCCATATCCTAAGCCGTATGTTTCAGCAAATTCCTGAGCTGTACTTCCCGATGGAGCAGTTATAATGCAGTCTTTTGTGATGTACATATAAAGACCGTCCTCAAGTTCGCAGTCAGGATTTTTTATTGTAAGATTCTTGATTTTTATCGGGAGAGCGTTCTTGCTGATAAAAGTCACATTTTCAGAGAGTACAAGTGATTCAAGTGAAAAACAGTTGCTGAATAAATTGCTTTCAAGTTTGTTAATTCTTGACGGAATATTTATTTCTGCAAGTCCCTGACAGTCTGCAAACGCCATTTCTCCGAGAGATTCCACGCTGTTCGGGAGATTTATTTCAGTAATCTTTCTGCAATTGTAAAACGCACGAACGCCTATACTAATCACGCTGTTAGGTATTGTGACGTTACCAAGTGACATACAGTTCATAAATGCCTCATCGGGAATTATTTTGACGTTTTCGGGAATATTTATTGATTCAAGTGCAGTATTGTATACAAAAGCCTGTTTTCCGATAGTTGTAACAGTGTCGGGAAGCCTGATTGATGTTACTTTTGAAAGTCCTGCGAGACCGTGTTCGCCGATTACAGTAACAGGAAGTCCGTCAATCTCGGCAGGTACTTCAACAGTACCCTCTGCGGTTGTGGAAGTTGCCATGATTTCAATGTGGTCACCGCAGTCCTTGTACTGATATATGTCAGAAAATTTGACGTTTGATACAACCGTATCATAGGCGGAAGTATATATTTCGGGAATGACTGTTGTCATCGGAACTGCAAGGCATAAAGCAAGTGCAGACGCTAAAATTCTTTTGTAACTCATAGTAAAAACCTCCTCAATAGCTGAACGTCTGTTCCGTATATTCCGAATCGGCGGAATATTTGTATGTGAATGTAAGCTGTTCATTTTCAATTGTTATCTGATATGCGCCTGATGACATGACAATTTTTTCTCCTTTTTCGCCCTCAGCGTATGAAGCATAACTGCTGTTATATTTTACCGGAAAATAGCCGTCTGCAAATTCAACAGTTCCGATATAGTCATATCCGCTGTACTGAACAGGACCTCCGCCTAAACGCAGACGGTAAATATCGGCAACGTTTTTATTTCCGAAAGTATACTGATTTACCATAACAGCATATTCGCCGAACTGGAGTATATTATACTCTCCGTCAACGTGAGGCATATCATTATTCATATTGATATTATTTACGCCGACAGTTTTTCCGGACTGCGTTTTGTCTGTGCGGATAATATGCAGGAAACTTCCGCCCATACAGCTTAAAGGCTGAACGTTTGATAGCGTTATATTAAGCCTGTCATCAGTTTCGGCGGAATTTATAAGTCTGTGAGATGAACCGATAATATCATCGTCAACCCACACATAAACAGACTGTTTGTCCCAGTCTACATACGGTTTATATGACTTGGCGGTTAATTCTTCAGGGAATATAAATTCAATCATTCCATCTGACATACATTCAGAAAGATATGTTTCCATTTCCTCATCAGAGTTTATCCATGCACCATCTTTGGAATAGCATTTGATAGTCTCATCATTTATTTTAAGGCTATTTATTTCGGCAACAGAATACAAATCACAACTTGCGTATGAAACATCAGCCGGAGTTTCCCATGATTTTTCTTTGAGAGCGTCTGAAAGACGATACTGCTTTTTAGGGATAACAACCTGATTTATCTGTATACCCGAATCAACGAATCCGTTAATGAATTTCCGGTCATACGTGAAAACAATTTTCCCATATTCATTTTCGCTGACATCAACGGAAGTTATCCAATCATCACGCCATTTTTGATAATAGAGGTCAATAATCAGAACATTATCTTCAAAAAATTCGTCGCTGTAAGTTTCTTTCAGTGACATTTCAACTCCTGCATGGAATTTTCCGTCAAGGTATTTGTCAAGTTCTGCGGAATCGGTAATAACGGACGGTTTTGAATATGAGTTTATTATTGCATCGTCGGTTATGGCGTTTGTGAAATCTGTTTTCATTGTCATTTCAACAGGCTGTTCGATTCTTTCCCATGTATAATCACCGTCTGCCCATAAATCTCTTGGTACTGCAACTTCTGCAATATATGGCGGTAAAGGCTGATACCATGTTAAACCATAGGGAGTTGAATCGTAATATTTTATTACAAGCTTGTCGCCCTCATACTGAATTGATTCAAATTCATATCCTGCCGTACCGGTCAGATAATTCAGCAGAAGTATATTATCAGCGAAAAATTCGTCATCATAGCGTGCAAGAAAATCATCAATGACTTCCTGCGAAGCGGCTTCAATTGTTAAACATTCACCATCAGTTGTCATTACATGACAAGGCATCAGGTAATATTCAAGGTCTTCAACGGAACGGATAATGCTGGCACTTCCTGACGGTCTGGCATATTTCACACCCAAAGGAATTGATACATCAACCTGTGTGAATCTGCTGTCGATTTTTACATTGTCTTTACTTATTCCGCACCATTCATCAAAGATTTTCTTTAACTCCACGTAGTCAAAAACGTCAATTTTTCCGTCATTATTCAGGTCTGCAATAGTTATACCGAACTGCGAGGTATCAATAGTTCCTGCACCGAGGAGATAACGCTGCATACATACAAGGTCTGCGATATTTACAGTCCGGTCCAGATTAACATCGCCCTGTATCGGCGGTTCAAGAGCATTAGAAGATACAGCAGGCAGCAATGCAAGAGCTGCGATTCCGGCGACTGCTGATATAAAATATTTTTTCATGTTGATTCTCCTTTTATGGTTTTCTATAATAATTAACGGAAAAAAAAGGAGAATGTGCGGATAAAATTGTAAATATTCTGTGAACATTTATTTGAGTTCGCCGATAAGTTTTTTCCGGTATGATAAAGCTGCCTGTTCCGTCTTGTTGTCTCCGAATTTATAGTATACTTTATCTTTGAGTGCGTCCGGAAGATACTGCTGTTTTACATAGTGATTCGGATAATTATGCGGATAGAGATAATTCTGTCCCGAAACAACTGCTCCTTTTCCGTCAAAGTGCTTATTTTGCAGATGACGTGGGAAATCGAGAGCGTCACAGCTTCGGACATCATCAAGAGCGTCTGCTATAGCCGAATACGCACTGTTCGATTTCGGAGCGGTTGCAAGCAGAATCACGGCTTCTGCGATAGGCAGACGGGCTTCCGGAAGTCCGAGTTGCAAAGCGGAATCAACGCACGCCTTTGTCACGACTATTGCCTGCGGATATGCAAGCCCGACATCTTCACAGGCAATACATAACAATCTTCTGCATAATGATATTATATCACCGGCTTCAATGAGACGTGCGGTATAGTGAAGTGCAGCATTTTCATCTGAACCACGTATGGATTTATGCAGAGCCGATAAAATATCATAATGCTGGTCGCCGTCACGGTCGTAATGCATATTGCTTCGTTGTACGAGAGTTTTTATTGATTCATTGGTGATTGTTATTTTGTTGTCGGAAATTTCTCCGCAGGTCACACATAATTCAACAGTGTTCATGGCTTTGCGGACATCGCCGCCGCACCCGAATGCGATTGAACGGCACGTATCGTCAGTGAAAATTATTTCTTTTCCCGATTCTTCGGCAAGAATCCGGAATCCTCGTTTTATTGCCGGAATAAGTTCGTCAGCGGTCACGGGCTTGAATTCAAATACGGTGCTTCTGCTGATAACTGCATTGTAAACCGAAAAATAAGGGTTTTCCGTTGTTGAGGCGATTAGCGTAATATCGCCGTTTTCTATGTATTCAAGCAGGGACTGCTGCTGTTTTTTGTTGAGATACTGGATTTCATCGAGATAAAGAAGTATACCGTTTTCAGCTCCGAAAGTACCTATTTCGGAAATAACGTCTTTAATATCGGCTAAAGATGCGTTTGTTCCGTTCAGCTTATGAAGTGTCATATTGCAGTTTTCGGCGATAATTCGTGCAACAGTAGTCTTGCCGATTCCCGATGAACCGTAAAAAATCATATTCGGGACTGTTCCGCTTTCGATTATTTTTCTCAGCGGTTTGTTTTCGCCAAGGATATGCTTCTGACCCACAACGTCATCGAGAGTTTTCGGGCGGATTCTGTCGGCTAATGGTGAGGGCATGATAATTCTCCTTTTTAGTGATATTTAAAATTAACAATAAAGTCACTTCCGGAAAATCAGAAGTGACTTTATCAATGAAAACTAAGATAAAATTTTAAATTATTCGTAGAGCGGGAATTTTTCGCAGATAGCGTTCACGCCTGCACGGATTTCGTCAGCTTTGTTTTCAAAGTCTGTAGCGCAGAGGTAGATATATTCTGCGATTTTTTCCATTTCCTCAACGCCGAGACCTCTTGTTGTAACGGCAGGAGTACCGATTCTGATACCGCTTGTTACGAACGGCTTTTCGGGGTCGTTGTGGATAGCGTTCTTGTTTACTGTGATATAAACTTCGTCGAGACGGTGTTCGAGTTCCTTGCCGGTGATGTTGAACGGACGGAGGTCAACAAGCATAAGGTGGTTATCAGTTCCGCCGGAAACGAGGTTGAATCCTCTTTTTACAAGACCGTCGGCGAGAGCTTTTGCGTTTTCAACAATACGTCTCTGATAGTCTTTAAATTCCGGCTTGAGAGCCTCGCCGAAACATACAGCCTTTGCAGCGATAGTGTGCATGAGAGGACCTCCCTGAGTTCCGGGGAATATTGCAGAATTGATTTTCTTTGCAAGAGCTTCGTCGTTTGTGAGAATAAGACCGCCACGAGGACCTCTTAAAGTCTTGTGAGTTGTAGTTGTTGTAATATCGGCATACGGAACAGGGGATTCATGAACTCCGGCAGCCACAAGACCGGCAATATGTGCCATATCGACCATAAGAAGTGCACCTACTGACTTTGCGATTTCAGAAAGTTTTTTGAAATCGATTGCACGTGGATATGCACTTGCACCGGCAACGATGAGCTTCGGTTTATGTTCTTCGGCGAGTGCCTGAACCGTATCATAGTTGATAGCTTCCGTTGTATCGTCAAGACCGTATGAAACGAATTTGAAGTATTTTCCCGAAATATTTACCGGTGAACCGTGTGTGAGGTGACCGCCGTCGGCGAGGCTCATGCCAAGAACCGTATCACCCGGCTGAAGTACGGAGAAATAAACAGCTGTATTAGCCTGTGCGCCGGAATGTGGCTGAACGTTTGCGAATTTAGCACCGAAAAGTTCTTTGGCACGTTCAATAGCAATAACTTCCACTTCGTCAACGCACTGACAACCGCCGTAATATCTTTTTCCGGGATAACCCTCGGCGTATTTGTTTGTAAGAACGCTTCCCATAGCAGCCATAACGGCAGGGGAAACGATATTTTCGCTTGCGATGAGTTCAAGATTTCTTCTCTGTCTTGCAAGTTCCTTGTCCATAGCTGCGCCGACAGCGGGGTCATACTGTGACACAAGTCCGATTGAGTCCATAAGTTCGTTATACATTTTAATCTTCTCCTTACAATTAATAAAATATAAATAATTTAATCAGCTACTGAAAGCTTCTTATATTATACACCATATTATCCTGTTTTGCAATAGTCTGCGGAAATATTTTACTTTGAAACAGAAAGTCCTTTCCAGAATATATCCCAGTTGATTTCTGAAAGCGTTGTTGAAGCAGCCGCATAATACTGCAATGCATATGAAGCGTCGGAGGCATCTATTTTTCCGTTCCGGTCGATGTCTGCACGCATTGAATAATCATCTGTTTTTTCCGGAAAAGTGCCGGTAGATACCTGAGCGTAATATATCAGAATGTCAGACGCATCTGTAGCCGATACAAGATTATCGTAGTCGGTATCGCCGAGCTCCGGAAAACAGCTGATGTTGTACACGACAATAGGCTGATTGCCTTTCGGGGGAGTAATGCTTATCTTTGCCGATGTATCCTTGGAAAATGCCGAGCCGACAGTAAACGGACTCGGAATACACGCCTGAGTTATATCGACGATTTCCTCGTCAACGATAAAATCGCCGTTCTTGTCTTTTTCCGGAAGCTGTGTATCCTTTTGGATTATGATTTTCATTCCGTCAGTGTTGATATTGCCGGTTTTGGAGTAATATTCAGTTTTACTGGGAATTTTATCACATGATATTGTCATTTTTACATAAAGAGCGTGTATGTCAGTATCTTCTGTAATTGATTCCGGATAATCGCTCCACTGACCGAATCTTATTTCAGTGAAATTGCCGTCGTGTGTTGAAAGTGAATCGGTATTGATTCCGCCGAGGTCAACGGATTCTCCGTGAGGAACAGAAAGTGTATCCATAACTTCTCCGTCGAAATCGTAAACTGTCACCGTATGGTAAACGGTTGTATCTTCGGCATATGAGTTTACTGCGACTGCCGACAGAATAATTGTCGCCGACAGTGCTGTAATAAATTTTATTTTCATTTATATAACATTCCTTTCTGTCTCTTACAAGATTGTTTTTAATTCACATTGCATCATAATTTGTCTTTACCGGATTTATCTGTATGATTTTCTCTGTTTTTTCTGCTTTTTATTTTGAATGCCACGATACCGGAAATAACAGATGACGCAATAAATACAGATGTACATATCAGTACGATAGTGAGAGCCGACGGGTTTCCGGAATCATTATTTTCGGCAAGAAGCAGAACATCAATTATCGGAAAGGTCATAGCTGTCCTCCTTGTTCATGATTATGAAATCTATAATCTTGTTGTATAAGTTTGGCGGATTACGCATTATTTTGTCGCCTATTATTTTAGCCTGTATCAAATCGGGAGCAAAGAGTTTGAGTTCCATGAGGTCAATTTTTCCGTCAACGCATCGCATATGGATATAACAGCCGTTATCGGTGGGAGTATATCTTATTTTTATTTCTTTTTCCATTTTATGGCGTGCGAAGTATCTGAGTGCGGCGGAAACTATTATATCACGGTGAGATTTTGAAAGATGTTTTTTCAGTTCACGGGCACAGGCTTCGCCTTTTATGGTGAGTGCAAAGAACTGTTCACCGTTTTCGCTGGTTTCTATGCGAACATGTTCATTATCGAGCAGATAGCCGATGGCCTCCTGATATGAAAAATAATTGACAATTCCTGTACTGATAAAGATTTCGTACATATATTCGCAGTTTATCGGCCGTTCAAATTTATTCAGAAGATAGCATATCAGTATATTGAGTGTTGATACATCTCTGATTTCCGTATCTGCCATTTCAGACATTTTGAATATATTTTCGTCCTGCACAATGACCTACCTGCCCTTCATCAGCAAAAATTAGGATAATCTATCATACATGAAAGAACTGCTGTATTTACTGCCGATTCGATACATACTGCCGTTTTCGGGACAATACAGACTTCACCGCTGTTTTTGGGCGGAGGAGCGACAGCCACACGGATTACAACAGGCATACCGGTAGATATACCGCCTGTGATACCGCCGTGATTGTTTGTTCTGGTGACGGAATATCCACGTTCATCGGTATAGAAATTATCCGAATACTGACTTCCGGTCATATCGGCGGATTCAAAACCTGCTCCGAACTCTAATCCGGTTACATACGGAACGGCGAATATCAGTTGTGCGATAGTATTCTGAATACCATGGAACAGCGGAGAACCTGCACCGCACGGTATATTTACCGTAGCACATTCAACTATTCCTCCGAGTGTTTCTCCGTATTCGGAGGCGAGGGAAATATCTTCGAGCATATCCCAGCCGATACGGTCATTTATTACGGGAAAATCCTTTGACCGTACACTGCGGACGGAATCTCTTGATATATGTGCCATATCGTACGGATTATCCTTGATATTATGTATTGAAAGTATGTGTGCACCTGTGTATATGCCACGGCGTTCGAGTATCTGAGCACAGACCGAGCCGGCAAAGCAGACAGGCTCTGTAAATTGTTCGGGCGTGTGTGCATCTTTCTGTACATCGCAGAAACCTCTGTATCTGACCGCACCGGTATAATCTCCGTGACCTATGCGTGTATTTGCCGGAATATCTTCATCTTCTTTATGGGAAACGCTGTTCTGAAAGACTGCACAAATCGGTGCGCCGGTAGTACGTTCACCACGGAGTCCCGAAATTATCCGTGGAGTGGGTGTAATTCCGTTGTTCCCCATTGATTTCGGATTCATTCTCTTGATGAATCCGCATATTTCATCAGCGTCGATATATTCACCTGCGGGTATTCCGTCAAGTGTTACGCCGATGATGCTGTCATGAGTTTCGCCGAAATACGAAACAGATATTTTATTATTCCATATTAATGACATCAGCCTTGCCTCCGAGATTTTTATAATCATCAAAAAAATTAGGATATGATTTTCTTACAGCTTCTGCACCTTTTATAATAACATCGCCGTCACAGCGGAGAGCCGCAATGGACGCAGCCATTACAATTCTGTGGTCGCCGAAGCTGTTGACAGTACCGCCGTGAAGTCTGCCGGTGGGAGTGATTTCAAGTCCGTCGGGCGTTACAGATACATTTCCGCCGAGATTGTTCAGCATATCGGCACACGCAGCGAGTCTGTCGCTTTCTTTGATTCGTAGTCTTCCGGCATTGTAAATCACCGATTTTTCAGTGCCGTATGCACCAAGTACAGACAGAATCGGGACTAAATCGGGAATATCGGAGCAGTCCGCACGGAAGCCTGTTATTTTTCCGTCCGATTCGGCATCGGATATAATTTCTGTTATTTTTTCATCTCCCTGAACGCTGTCGGGATTGAGATGTCCGATACTGATATGCGAGCCGAGAGCATTTGCAACGAAGAAAAATGCTGCCTGTGAATAATCGCCCTCAACACGTTCATCATGCGGAACGTATTTCTGACCGCCTTTTATTCTGAATCCTGTTTCTGTTTCTTTGATGACAATTCCGAAACGTTTAAGAATATCAATTGTTATATCGACATACGGCCGTGATTCAAGATGAGACGTCAATATAATTTCGGAATCCTCATCGACAAGCGGAAGTGCGAAAAGAAGTCCTGTTATGAACTGTGATGATACATTTCCCTCGATTTTGTAAGTTCCGCCGGTAAGCTTTCCGGAAATAGTGAACGGCATGTTGTTGTTGTAATCAAATTCAATGCCGTGCTTTGTAAGTTCTCTGATATAAATATCAATCGGTCTCTGCGGAAGTCTGCCTCTGCCATGAAATTCGGTTTCAACTCCGAGAGCTGCGGCAACCGGAATTATAAATCTGAGAGTAGAACCGCTTTCATTGCAGTCGATAACGGCTTTTTCCGGAACATTATTTATTCCGGATACACATTGTGTACTGCTGTTATGCTGTCCGACGAGAAATTCCGCACCGAGAGCCGACATAGCGGATATAGTGGCATAAATATCGTCCGAACAGTATTTCAGACCGCTTATCGCCGATTGTCCTTCCGCAAGAGCCGCACAAATCAACGCACGGTGAGCACAGCTTTTTGATGCCGGAATATCGACAATTCCTCTTAGTCTGGAGGGCTTTAACAGTATATCCATAATTTCAGCCCTCCATAAGTTTTTCAAATTCGGTAACGGTTACTTTTTTTATTTCAGCCCTGCCGATTTCGTTGCATACAATGAAGCTGATGCTTCCGGATTCGCATTTCTTGTCTGTTGAGCAGTAGGGGAGAAGTTCGGACATAGGGGCTTCTGTTGATGTGGGGAGATTATATAATTCAACGCATTTTTTCAGGCGTTCAGTAATTTCGGGACTGCAAAGGCGTTGAGTAATCATGCACATACCGGCGGAAACGCCCATTCCGTGGGTATAGTCAGTGTAATTATGCCAGCCCTCAATTGCATGACCGAGAGTGTGACCGAAATTAAGTATTTTTCTTTCGCCTTTTTCGCATTCGTCATTTTCCACAACGTCTCTTTTTATATCGATACACGTGTATACAATATCGTCCATAACTTCGTCAATTGTTGATATATCGTGGTTTTCAAGGATTTCAAACAGCTTTTTGTCCCTAATCATGCCGTATTTGACAACTTCAGCCATACCGCACGAAATTTCGCTTTCGGGAAGTGTACGGAGAGTATCGCTGTCGCATATCACGAGTGCAGGCTGTTTGAAAGCTCCGACAAGATTTTTTCCACCGGCTATATCGACTGCAGTTTTTCCGCCTACCGATGAATCTACCTGAGCGAGAAGCGTGGTCGGAATCTGTACAAAATCTATTCCACGCATAAACGATGCGGCTGCAAATCCTGTAATATCGCCGACAACTCCGCCTCCGAGGGCGATAATAAAATCGCTTCTTGTGATTCTTTTTTCGCACAGGAAGTCGTATATATTGCCGAGAACGGTCAGATTTTTGGATTGTTCGCCATGAGGGAAAACAAACACGGATACATCAAATCCGTTTTCTTCAAGCGACTTCACGAGAGTATCGGCATAGAGCGAATTTACGGTATCATCGGTTATCACGGCTGTTTTTTTTGAGCCGATAACACCGGATATAAGCTTGCCGGCTTTTTTAAGAGAGCCTCTTTCTATTATGACATCATACGGACAGTTTGTCCTGACGCTGATTTTTTTCATTTTTCAATTCCTCCGGATTTCATCATTGACTATAATTATAGCATATCTGTGAAACATTGTCAAGAATTATACTCAAATTCAGAGCAGAAAGTATTATAATTTGTGACAGATTTGAAAAATTTTCATTTACCTATGGACAAATCAAAAAAAATGTTGTATAATATAAAGGCGTAATTACTAATAATCGGAGGCTGTTAAAAATCATGAAATCTTTAAAAAAATACGGAACTGTGGCTTTATGCCTTTCTCTTTCGGCTTCTCTTGCGAGCTGTACACCTGCAATCGGTGCGAATACTGTTTCTGCCCTGACGGTTGACGGATATGATGTTCCGGCGGGTATGTTTATATATTACACCATTCAGGGATATAACGAGGCAGCGGATATTGTCGCAAATCAGAACGACGGCTCAGAAGTCAAGGCGAAAGATATACGCAGTTCAAATATAGATTCCATAAGTTCAACTGACTGGATTCAGAACAAAGCTACAGAATATTGTGTTGAATTTACAAACATAATGCACGAATATGATGCTATCGGTGCAGAACTTACTCAGGAAGAAAAAGAACAGGCTGCCGAGATGGCAGAATACTATTACAATATGAATCCTCTGCTTGCAGAAAACGGCGTAAGTCTTGACTCTATGCTTAAAATGGCGGAAAATACGTATAAGGAACAGGCTGTTTTTGAGTATTATTACGGTTTTGACGGCGCTGACGGCTGTTCGGAAGAAGAACTCAAAAATTACTTTGACGAAAATTATGCACGTGTAAAATATGTAACTATAAGTCTTACAGATGAGGAAGGCGAAAAGGTTTCCGCCGATGAGGAAAGAAAACTCCGCAATATGGCTGATAAATATGTAAAGCAGATAAATGCAAAATCTTCCGAACTCAACAAGATGCTTGAAGTCAATGCCGTTCAGGAAGATTATAACGAATATGTTGCTTCCCAGACCACCACAGCGGAAGACGAAGAAGAAGTCACTACAACAACAACTACTACAACCACTACGGCTTCACCTGACGAGACAACAGTCACCACAACCACAAATCCGTATGAATCGGAAAGACTTATACAGAAAAATACTACCACAGCCGCTTCGGAAGCCGGAACAATGGATTCCGCCACAGAATCGGCAGACGATACAGAAAGCACTGAAGAAACAGAAGACGAGAAAAACAGCCGTCTTTTCAATGAATTTATATTCAATGACCTTCCGCTTGGAGAAGCCAAAGTTTACGACTACAGCGATGATACTATTTATGTTATTATCCGTGGAGACCTCAGAGAACGCATGACAGAAGATGACTACTGGTCGGAAAGCTATATAAATAATCTCCGTTCACAGAGATATTACGAAAGTTTCACGGAAAAGCTCGACGCAAAAGCTGAACAGCTTGAAGTCGAGAAAAACAAATCCGCATACAGAAGATACGACCCGTTCAAGCTGGTTCTTGAGAATCAGGCTTAATTCTGACAGGTAAAAAAACGGCTGAAAGATTTTCCAGCCGTTTTTTGTTGTTATTCAAATTCATATTCTCCGCTGTAATCTTTTTTGAATTTCTCAAAAACTTCGTTCAGCAGAACATCGTCCTCAACGGCGACGAACTCGTCATATTCCGGATTTTCCGACGGAACCATTTCCAGAATAACAACGCCGTCATCTTCTTCATCGAACGGAATAAGCACAGCGAACCAGCGTTCTTTGTACTCAAGTGTTCCGATAATCTCAAATGATACTTCTTCGCCGTTTTCATCAATGAGTGTTATATAGTCCTCGTTTTCTTCTTCGGGAATATTATTCATTTCGTTTTCGTTCATAATAAAAACCTCCGGTCAAAAATATACATCATAATTATACACTGTAATGCCGGATTTGTCAAGACCTGAAAATTATGTGAAATATTTATTTCAGCTATTGCATTTCCGGCGTGAAAGTGGTATAATATAATTTAAAGTATCTGCTTTAAAAATATTTATGAGGAAGTGTCTGTATGACTAAAATTACAATATTTTCAGGGTTTCTGGGAGCAGGCAAGACAACCCTTATCAAAAAACTCATCAAAGAAGCCTACAAGAGCGAAAAGCTTATGCTTATCGAAAACGAGTTCGGACAGATAGGCGTTGACGGCGGATTTCTCAAAGATGCAGGAATAGAAATAACAGAAATGAATTCCGGCTGTATCTGCTGTAGTCTTGTCGGAGATTTCAGCAGTGCTCTTAAAAAGGTAATAGCCGAATATTCTCCCGACCGTATTCTTATAGAGCCTTCGGGCGTGGGCAAGCTTAGCGATGTAATCAGTGCAGTTAAAAATCTTGACGAGCCGGATATCGAACTCGACGGTTTCACGACTGTAGTCGATGCAAAGAAATGCAGAATGTATCAGAAAAATTTCGGAGAATTTTTTAATAATCAGATAGAATTTGCAAGCGGTGTTATACTCAGTCACACAGCCGGTCTTTCGCAGGAAAAGATTAATTCCGCCGTTGAAGTTGTTCGGGGTCTCAATCCTGATGCTCCGGTTGTCACAACCGACTGGGAACAGCTTGACGGAAAGCAGATTGTTGAATCAATGACTCGCCGGAATACTCTTGAAAGCGAACTCAAAGAAATGCTGGAACATGAACATCATGAACATTGCTGTCATCACGACCACGAGGAATGCTGTCATCACGACCATGGACACGACCACGA
>CAMWYX010000026.1 GCA_947178575.1 uncultured Ruminococcus sp.
TTTTAATTATCTCATATTTTTCAGCTTTTGTCAAGTGGGATGCAATTCATCCCCCGCCTATAGAGGCGGGGTTTTCTTGCTGGAAGAGGATAAATTCATGAACTTTTCGGAACAATAGGCAAGTGAACAATCAGGATATAATATTCTAAGGTCAAGAAGTTTTCTATTATATAATCATTCGGTCATTGATTCTGCGAACTCCGTTATAAAGTCGATAAATGATTTAACTACCCTGCCGTTTTCGGAATTTTTCTTGCATACTGCCATATCAATTGTACGTATATTCACTTCACTGCAATTCTTGACAATCATATTGAACTGCGGAGAATAATTCTCACGAGGACTTGGAGACACCCACATATACGAATCCTTTATCGTATTGAGAAGCATTACCTTGCTTCCGTTGTCACGCACGAATATTCTTCTGTCAGCGTCGCTGTTTTCATACCCGCTGCGGATATAAGTTCTGTCGAACAGGTTTATTTCATCATCGGCGTGAACGATTTCCGGATATTTTTTCAAATCATCAAGAGTAACGCTTTCACGGTCAGCGAGCGGGTGTTCTGCGGACATAAGAGGCATCATATAGAATCCGCACATTTCACGTCCTGAAAGCTTGCGGTTATTGAACTGTTCTTCATACATATGTTTCTGACTTTCGGGCATACGTATGATTCCTACATCTGCTTTTCCGCTGCTTACGTCCTCAATAACTTTATTGGTGTTTGTTTCCCAGAAATGTATTGATATTTTTTCATCACGGTCGAGTTCATTCACCCATGTTCCGATTGCAACAGATACATATGCAGAACGAACCGCTGCCACTTTCAGTACAACGCCTTCGTCGCCACGGTTTGTATAATCTGCTTCAAGGCTGCGCATACTTTCTACTATATCCTTTGCACGAATCAGAAAACTTTCGCCCTCCGGAGTAAGCACCATTCCGTTCGGAGTACGCCAGAAAATCTGCATACCTATTTCGGCTTCAAGTTCTTTAAGTGCGATACTTATATTAGGCTGTGCCTGAAAAAGATTTTTAGCTGCTGCGGTAATGCTTCCGGCGTGGGCGATAGCAATAACGTATTCTAACTGCTGAATTTTCATAAAATTACACCTCTTTTTGATTTATTATGCTCTGACCATATACTCTGAATATTATAACATAAAATTTTCAGATATTCAAGTGCTTTTATGATATTTTCACCTGAAATTCAAACTTGCCGTAATAAATTGATTAATTGACTAATTTTATTCTTCAACAGGACCAAACTTTACAACTACAGTGTCATTGATAATTTTAATCGAGCCGTCGTCCGGATAATACGGCATATCGGCAACTTCGGGCAAATCAGCAAAATCTTCCTCATCTGCCAGTTCGGGACTGAATCCGCACCAGTTATTCATAAAATAATACCACTTATCACCTGATTTTTTGAAATCTCCATTTATACTTTCTTCAACACCAAAATTTGGTGAATTATAAAATAATTCAAATTTGCTTAAATTTTTAAGCGTTGCATCTTTTTTATTACCTGGATTAATATAACAAACCGGCATTTCATCTTTATAGCCTTCCACACTTTTGATTTTTGTAACCATAACTGTAAAATAACTAATCATTCGCTGTTGTTCATATTCAGCTTTCAGATAATTAATGTTAGCATATCTGCAATAAGAAAAAGAAATAAATAACAAAAGTGATGTTCCTAAACTATAGACAGCTCTGTTAATATTGAACTTAGGAAATTCAGAAATATTTATTAAGAATACTAAATATACAAATATCATTGATTGTCCATACAACATTAACGTATATACTACCTTCGAATCACACATAATAAAAATAAAATTAAAAGCAATAGGAAGCATAAGTATAAATAATGTCAGCAGAATCCCCCGAAAAATATCTTTCCTGAATGTGCTGATTATTATATTCAGTGAAAGTAAAGCAATAAATAATAAAATCAGAATATAAAGATGTCTTATACGAAACGGAAACATTGAAGTATAGTCACCAATGTCTTCTGTACTAAAAAAACGATAAAAAGCAGTAGAGACCCTTGACAAGTATACAGAAATATGTTCTTTTCCCATATTATTGATACCTTTATGATTATTTAAACTCAACCCTTTGTAAACAAGAAAACATTTATTTACAACAAAATATAAAAGAACACCAGAGATAACTGCACCTATGATATATATCATATATATATATATATATATGATTTTAATATAGCTGTTTCTTTTGATTTATCAGAAGCTTCGGATGTCAATCTTGAAATAAAACATAACAAAATCAGACTAAGCATAACAGGTATGAACGCCTGATATATTCCAATTGAAAATGTCATCAGCAATACACCAATTGAAAAATTCAGAACACTTCTTTTTCTGCTTACAATCCATACTCCGGCAACTGCAAACAAAAGCGAAATCATATAATAATGAGCTGTAAACATATATCCTAATATTCCAGTAATTGTAGGAAAGGAAATAAGTATTCCAGTAATGGATATACAGAGTAATGTATGTTTAATATTCAAAAGATTAATGATAAGATAGGCAGAAGCGGCTATACACAGGATAGAAATAAATCCATTAAATAGAGGAAGACTGTAAAATCCACCTCCGAAAAGTATCTTATACAATTTCCCAATTATTCCAAGTCCCCATCTGCCGGATGTATAGGTTATTCCTGTACCAAACAGAAAATTAGCATCATCATGTATAGAATACTTATTAAACAAAGCTATTCCGTGAGCAAAAATTCCATAAACAACAGAACTAAACAATACAACCCAGATGCGCCTATCCGATTTTTTTATTTTACTCCAAATAATATACTCAAGATTATTTTTTTCACTTTGCATAATAACACCTCAATATTTTTTTAAAATTTATAAATTTCAACATAATACACAATACCATTCAAACAAAATCCCCTATCCCGAATCCGGAAAGGGGAAATTTCTTACTCAATTGTTACAGTGACTTTAAGTCCATTTTTAGCTGCTCCGGCTCTCATTATAGTTCTGAGTGCCTTTGCAATTCTGCCCTGTTTGCCGATAACACGACCCATATCGTCCGAAGCGACAGACAAACGGAAATTTATTACGCCCTCCTCGTCGGGTGCGTCCTCAGTGATTTTTATAGCGGACTTGTTTTCAACAAGACCTGCCGCAACTGCATAAAGTAAATCTTTCATAGTTCCTCCACGAAATAAAAAAACAGCCTCGGAACAAGAGGCGCAGACCTCTTATGGTCTGTCCTCCTCCTCGGCACAGGGAAATTAAAGAACGCCTTCGATTTTAAGAAGCTTCTTTACTGTATCTGTTGGCTGTGCGCCCTTCTTCATCCAATCCTTAGCCTTATCAGCATCAATCTTGATTACAGAAGGTTCCTTAGTCGGGTCATAGTAGCCGATTTCCTCAACGAATCTTCCGTCTCTGGGGTATCTTGAATCAGCAACAACAACACGGTAGAAAGGAGCTTTTTTGGCGCCCATTCTTCTCAGTCTGATTTTTACTGCCATTTTAAATTCACCTCACAAAACAAATTTATATATATTCAGACAGCGTAAGCCGTATGAAAATCAAATTAATCCAAACTGACATCAATATTTTACATCAGTTCATCGGCGGAAGTCCTCCGCCTTTTCCGGTCATTTTATCAAAATTCATACCGGCAATCTTTTTTCTTGCACGCCGGAGATTCATTTTACTGCTTTTTCCGGTAAACTGCTTCATCATCTTCTGCATCTGGTCGAACTGTTTAAGCAGACGGTTAACGTCCTCAACCTTTGTACCCGAACCGGCGGCAATACGTCTTTTTCTTGATGGATTTATAATCGACGGCTTTTCCCGTTCTGCCTCTGTCATGGAAGTTATCATAGCTTCAATCCGGTTAAACTGACTGTCATCTATATCAACGTCCTTGAGCTTATCGCCCACACCAGGGAGCATACCTATAATGGACTTCATACTGCCCATTTTTTTGATTTGTTTCATCTGTTCAAGCAAATCGTTCATATCGAACTTGTTTTCCTTGAATTTTTTGGTGAGTTTCTCGGCATCTTTCTGGGACATAACGTTTTCAGCTTTTTCGATAAGCGTGAGAACGTCACCCATTCCGAGGATACGTGATGCCATTCTTTCGGGGTGGAACTGCTCGAAATCATCGAGTTTTTCGCCCATACCGACATATTTTATCGGCTTGCCGGTAACAGAAAGAACAGAAAGTGCAGCACCGCCTCTTGTATCGGAATCGAGCTTCGACATGAGAACGCTTGTTATTCCGACGGCTTCATCGAAAGCCTTGGCAACATTTACTGCGTCCTGACCGGTCATTGCATCGACTACGAGCATGATTTCATGGGGATTTGTAAGTTCCTGAATTTTTTTAAGTTCTTCCATGAGTGCTTCATCAACATGAAGTCTGCCGGCTGTATCGATGATAAGAATATCATAGCCGTAATCCTTGGCATGAACAAGAGCTTTCTGAGCAATGATTACGGGGTCTGTCTGACCCATTTCAAAGACTTTGACTTCTGCTTTCGCACCGACTATCTGGAGCTGATTTATAGCGGCAGGACGATAAATATCACAGGCGGCAAGAAGCGGACGATGCCCCTCTTTTTTGAGCATTTTTGCGAGTTTTGCCGCATGGGTTGTCTTACCCGAACCCTGAAGTCCGCACATCATGATAACAGTCGGAGGATTTTTGGCAAGATTTATTCTTGAATTGCTGTTTCCCATAAGTCCGCACAGCTCTTCGTTTACAATTTTAATTACCTGCTGTGCCGGAGTAAGACTTGTAAGCACTTCCTCGCCGACGGCTCTTTCGGAAACTTTCGCCACGAAATCCTTTACGACTTTATAGCTTACATCAGCTTCAAGAAGTGCAAGCTTGACTTCACGCATAGCTTCCTTTACGTCTTTTTCCGTGAGCTTGCCTCTTGATTTAAGTTTTTTGAACACATTGTTAAGTTTTTCGGAAAGACCCTCAAAAGCCATACATCAGCACCTCTTTTACGGTATTTTAAAGCAAATCCAGAGCATTTTCAACTTTGGATTCTATGGTATTTTTTATATTTTCGTCGGTGATTTTTCCTGCAGTACGGCTTATATCATCGAAACACTGACGCATTTTTTTAATACGCTGTACGAATCCGAGTTTCTGTTCATAATCCGAGAGCAGAATTTCCGCACGTTTGATAATACTTCTTACAGCCTGACGTGTAATACCGAGATTAACACCTATTTCTCCGAGCGACAAATCTTCGCAGTAATATAGTTCCATAATATTCTGTTGTTTGTCGGTAAGAAGCTCGCCGTAGCAATCGAGGAGCATAACAAATTCAAGTTCCTTTGCCATATTATGCCTCCGCAGGTGTAATGCAAAATCACTTTACACATTATACATCATTTTAACCCGCTTGTCAAGAGGAAATATAAATTTAATTTATATAACAATCATATCAAAAAAAAGAAGATTCAGAACCTGCAAAGCGTTCTGAATCTTCCGAAACCGGCTGTCAGCCGGAATGTCTGCTTTTATACATAAGCCAAAGAAATTCAAGGAATCCTATACCTATAAATATAATCATAGTTTTCATCTGAGGCTTCTTGACTTTAAATCTTGTAATAAATGCAATTGCAACTATAAGCATTACTATTCCGTACACGGTGACGAAATATTCGCCCATATCTTTGCGGAAGCTGTACACAAGCGGAAATATCAGTGCAGTACCGGTAACCGGCATTCCCTCGTAAACTTTCCGGAGTTCCTCTGTTTTTTTCTGTCTTGATTCTTCCGATACATTAAAATATGCAAGTCTTATTACCGCACACAGAGGAAAAAGTATCAGAACCGGCAAGTCAACCGGCGTGTTAAGACCGATAGAATACCCGATAACAGACGGAAGCACGCCGAAACATATGACATCGCAAAGCGAATCTATCTGTATTCCGAATTTTTTTTCGTCCTCCGTCCGGTTCTTTTTTGTACGTGCGACTTTTCCGTCAAACATATCGCACAGACCTGAAATCATAAGACACACTATGGCATATGTCGGACTTGGCATCTGTCCGCACATTCCGCAGACAAACACAATTCCGGTCATTGCCGATGCAAGGCTTATGTATGTGAGTATAACAGTATAATTGTAAACGCCTATCATTAAAACCACCTATTCTGCTGTAAAAAGAGGGGCTGTTCCGAATGCTGTTTTATTTCTTTGCTGTTTTTGTTTTAGAAATTTTCTTTTCTCTGGCATTCTTTACCCGTTCCTGTTTTGCAGCTTTTTTCTCCAGTGCCTCATATGCTCTCTGATAGAATATTTCCTGAGAATTAACCGGATTTTCGGCATTATGGCGGTCATATACGTATGTACCGTCGCTGAGCATTACACGGGCTTTCACATTATCCGCCATAAGCACATTGAACATTTCCTGTATACGTCTTTTCAGACGTTCGTCCTCTATGGGAACAGCAACTTCCACACGGCGAACTGTGTTTCTGCTCATATAGTCTGCCGAACCGATATATATTTTCTGGGATTTTTCGTCTTTGCCGAAAATAAATATACGGCTGTGTTCAAGAAAACGTCCCACGATACTGCGCACTGTGATATTTTCGGTATATCCCTCCACGCCTGCGATAATACAGCATACCCCACGCACTATGAGCTCTATTTTTACGCCTGCCTGAGAGGCCTCTACAAGTTTTTCAATTATGACCTTATCGTTGAGTGAATTTACTTTTGCAGCAATATATCCGTCACTTCCCTTTTGGATTTCCTCGTCCATCATTTCAATAATCTGAGGTCTGAGGGCGTGGGGAGATACAAGCAGTTTATTTGTATGTTCAACAAAACAGCCGTTCTGGAGTGCGTCAAATACCGCTTCTGCATCGGCGGCTATTTCCCTGTCGGCGGTCAGAAGCATGAGGTCTGTATATATTGCAGATGTCTTTTCGTTGTAATTTCCTGTACCTATCTGTGTTACATAGTCGATTTTATCGCCTGTGTTCCGGCGTTTTATCAGCAGGAGCTTTGAATGTGCCTTAAATTCCTCCGGACCGTATATGACTTTTACGCCGGCTTTCTGAAGTATTTTTGACCATTCTATATTATTTGCCTCGTCAAATCTTGCTCTGAGTTCAATCATTACAAGAACTTCCTTGCCGTTTTCGGCGGCAGTACACAACGCACCTATAACCTTGCTGTTGCGTGCAAGCCTATAAAGAGTTATCTTGATTGACATTACTTTCGGGTCAGCAGCCGATTCTTCGAGAAGCCGTATAAAAGATGTTGTCATTGACTCAAAAGGATAACTCAGAAGTATATCCTTTGCCTTGACCTGTGAGAATACGGAACGGTTTTCCGCCAGCATTGATGATTTGCGTGGAAGTCTCGGTTCAAAGTGAAGTTCCGGCGAACTGTCAAGTTCCTGAAGTCTGTAGAGATATGACAAATCAAGCGGAATATGGGAATTGAAAACCCGCACATTCCCGATTTTCAGCTTCTTGCATATATAATCGAGAGCATCACGGCTGAATTCGTTTGTAATCTCAAGGCGTACAGCGGAGAGTTTATTTCTCTTGACAACAAGCTGTTCCATGCGGTCACGGAAATCCGAACCCTTATTATTCACCATAATATCGGCATTTCTGGTAACTCTTACAATTGCTCTGTCCTGAACCTTATATCCCTTGAACATAAGATGTGCAAAATGCAGTACGACTTCTTCTTCCAGTATAAAACGTCTGCCGTCGTTTCCGAGGGAAATAATACGTTCGCTGTGTTCGTGTCCTATGGGGATTATTCCCACGGTAGTGCCTTTTTTTGATGCGATATGTACAGCGGCATACAGTTCCTTGTTTTTCAGGAACGGAAACGGAAGTTTATCATTCACTACTATTCCGCTTATGAACGGCTTTATTTCACGTTTGAAATAAAGTTCAAGGAAATCCTGTTCCTCCGGTGCTGCGGATTCAAAATCAACGTGCTGAAATCCGTATTTTGCAAGCTGAATCATATTTGTTTTATATGCTTCCTCAGCGAGAGGCTGTAATCTGCGTACTGCCGTGAAAACCGCATCAAGCTGCTGTGCAGGTGTCATGCCGGATTTTCCGTCCTTTTTTTTGCTGTTTTCCTTTGCGTCATCAGTGAGCGAACCTACACGAACCATAAAAAATTCGTCCATATTGCTCTGATATATTGCAGAAAATGCCAAGCGTTCCAGAAGCGGATTTTCCGGTGCTGTAGCTTCTTCTATAACTCTTTTATTGAATTTGAGCCATGAAAGCTCACGGTTTTCCATATAGTCCATAAAAAATTCTCCATTCGATACATTCCATGCCGGTCTGTGATAATCCATGTAATAATTATATAGTATCCGTGCCAAAATGTCAAGAAGTAAATTAAAACTTATGGCGAAAATCAACTTTAATTGCACTGTTATGTTGTGCATATTGCCGGAAATGAGAAAAAATTTCAGTAACACTTGCAAAATTTTTGATTCTATAGTATAATAAAAGCGATAATAAAATAGGGAAGTATGCGTACTCGATACCTGAAAACAGAAAAATAAATTCTGTCCGGTT
Source organism: uncultured Ruminococcus sp. (assembly GCA_947178575.1). Lineage (GTDB taxonomy): Bacteria > Bacillota > Clostridia > Oscillospirales > Ruminococcaceae > Ruminococcus. The sequence goes on from CAMWYX010000026.1 coordinate 8,608, forward strand.
CGGTGTATTTTCATATTGTCCCAAAAGGAGGAAAAAAGTGGCAAAAACAACTGCTGTCAGCAAAACGCCGTCTTATGCCGTTGCATACGAGCCGAAACAGTACGTCAGATTCAAACCGTTGTACTATCTTGCGGCATTCCTTATACCGGCACTGCTGACTCTTATCGCTTACGCTATATTCGGAGTATATCCCTTCGGTGAGCGTTCTGTACTGACTCTCGACCTTAACGGTCAGTACGTCTATTATTTCGAGAATATACGGCGGTCTTTCTGGAACGGTGAAAGTCTGCTGTACAGCTGGGCCCGTAATCTTTCCGGAGGCTATCAGGGCGTTATCGGATACTATCTTGCCAGCCCGTTCACGTTTATCGTGATACTGATGCCAAGAAGTCTTATCGTCGAAGCACTGATGATAATGCAGTTATGCAAAGTCGGTGCGTGCGGAGCTACCATGTTCGCATATGTCGATAATGCAAAACGTGTAAAGCCTCTGCAGTCCGTTATCTTCTCGACAATGTATGCACTTATGGCTTTCGTTGCTATACAGCTGATTGACCCGATGTGGGTTGACGGACCTATTTTCCTGCCTCTTGTTATTCTCGGCGTTGAATATCTCGTCGATGACGGCAGAAAAATAAACTATATAATTCCGCTTGCGATAATGTTCATTGCGAATTTCTATATCGGATTTATGATTGCTATTTTCGTCGCAATCTATTTTGTATACTATCTGTTCTTCGGTTCAAAACGCCAGTTCAAAGGAACAGGCGAATATGTCGCTGTTATCGGCAGAATGTTCCTCGCCACGGGCGTTGCACTCATGTGCAGTTATATCATGATTATGCCGGTATACAATGCCCTTGCTCTTGGTAAATTTGATTTCTCAGAACCGGACTACAGTCTGCGTACCATGTTCAACCCTGTCGAACTTCTCCCGACCCTGTTCCCGAATCAGTATTACTCCGTAAACGTTGATGAGGGTACAAGAATGTACGGCAGACCCGAAATCTACTGCGGTGTACTTTCGTTTGTTCTCACACCGCTTTACTTCCTTAATAAAAAAATCTCACGCAACCGCAAAATAGGCTATGGAATTATCCTGCTGATAATGTTCTTCTCAATGTGGATAAAGCCCATAAATATGATGTGGCACGGCGGTCAGGACCCGAACTGGCTTCCCTACCGCTACAGCTTCCTTGTTTCATTCGTAATAGTATCAATGGCGGCGGAAACGTTTGCAAATCTTGACGACTATAAACTCGATATTAAAACGCCGTCCATAGTTTTTGCCTGTATCGTGCTTCTTGCTTTCGTGTTCGATGCAATTATGCCGTCACTCAACTACAACGAGGAAAGATACAAATATGTCGCTGTAATGCCGTACTCCGAAAACGTCACAATAAACGGAGAAAACACTGACCATGTATTCCTCGGAACACTGGTGTTCGGTGTCATACTCTGTGCGATTTATCTGACATTCGCATATCTGATAAGCAATGCCAGAAATCAGAAAAAACGCAACGCCATATCAATTGCAATGGCTGTACTCGTTATCTTTGAAGCCGGTTACAATACTTTCGATACTATATTCAAGATTGATAAAGAAGTTTACTACTCCTCAAAGGCTTCGTACAACGAAATTATGTCCGCTCCGGACGTAAAGGCTGCCCTTGATGAAATAGACGACGGATTCTACCGCTCAGAAAAAACATTCTTCAGAAATGTAAACGATAATCAGGCTTATAATCTGCGTGGAATTTCTCACTCAAGTTCTGTAATGAACGCAAGAATTATCCGCTTTATCGAAACCCTCGGCTATACCACAAAAAGCTACGAAACACGCTATGACGGAAATACTCCTCTTGCAGATTCGCTCTTAGGTATAAAATACGTTCTTGATGACCCCTCAACCCATAACACCGATTCAAGAGGAAAATCACTCCTCAGTCCGTATTATAACAAAGTCGGCTCAACCACTTACAAAAAAGAAAAAGAAGAACGTACTGCCGATATATACGAAAATCCCGATGCACTTCCTATAGGATTCATGGCTGACGACGATATTCTCCGCCTCAGCTTCCTCGGCAATGATAACCCGTTCAACAGTATGAATAATTTCCTCAGTTCAATGACAGGAAATACTCCCGATTATTCCGGCGCACTCGAACCCAAACAGTATTTCTACAGAACTGCTACAGGTCAGTATACCGTGCATAATGTCGGGGACGAATACGAAAAATCAACCGACCCGAATAAATTTGAAGTCGAACTCAATGAATGCTATGAAACCGATTATGCCGGTCAGCACTGCTATAACGCAAATGCAAATGCAGGCGACCCGACAGTAAGAATCCATATCAATGTTCAGAGCGAGGACAGTCTTTATATGTTCCTCAAATCCGACAATCCGAAACAGTGTAATGTCTGGGTATCTGAAACAAAGGACGAAACTACCGGCGAATTCATTGATTTTGCCGGATATGGCTCATACTATGACGGCTATGACTATGCTATTTTGAATCTCGGTTCTTTCCCTGTCGGTACAGAACTTGAAATCCGTCTCACAATTCTCCAGTCCGACAAGAGTGGAAACAACGAATATATCATGGTCAAGGATTTCCAGTTCTATCACTTTAATTACGAGGCATTCCACAACGATATTGAACTCCTGAAAGCAAATCCTCTTGTTCTTGATATGGACAAAACATCAGACAGTCATCTTTACGGCGAAGTTGATGCAAATGCCGGTCAGATACTCTATACTTCCATTCCTTACGAACCCGGCTGGACTATCAAGGTTGACGGCAAAAAAATCGACGAAGCCTTCACAGAAACTTTCAACGATGCCGGAACAAGTGTCATGTCAAACTATTCTGACGCAACTGAGGGAAGTATATGCATACTCAATGCACTTATAGGAATAAGACTTTCCGAAGGTCATCATACTATCGAAATGAAATATTCTCCTCCAGGATTTAAAACCGGTGTAATCCTGCTTATTCTCGGAATCGGTGCTGTTGTTGTATTCTGGCTCTATGACAGAAAAAATAATCCTGCACTTATACAGTTTGCAAAAGACAGGGAAAACCGCAAAAACGGTATATTCCCTGAACCGGAAAAAAAATCAAGCGGTGTAAAGATACTCAAATCAAAGGATAAAGTTCCGGAAAATTCCGGAAATAAAGAAGATTCTGACGAGAATCAGTAATAAATCATAATAAAAAACCTGTGATTGTAAAAAATCACAGGTTTTATTATTTTTAATTTATCTTACTTTTGATGCAATATCATCAATAAGTTTACTGAGAAGTTCCGGCTGAGTCATTGAACCTATATCTCCCTCACGTCTCGATGTTACGGAAACTGTTTCGGTTTCGGTTTCACGGTCTCCTACAGTTACCCATACCGGCAGTTTTTCAAGACGTGCCTCACGTATTTTCTTGCCTACCTTTTCTGCTCTGTCGTCAATCGAACAGCGGATTCCTGCAGTCTCAAGTTTTTCCATTACCTTACGGCAGTAATCAAGATGTCTGTCAGCAACGGGAACTATACGCACCTGTTCCGGAGCAAGCCAGAGCGGTAATGCTCCCGCATACTTTTCAATCATATATGCAAGAGTACGCTCATAACAGCCGAGTGAAGTTCTGTGAATAATATACGGACGTTTCTTTGAACCGTCAGCATCGATATATTCCATGCCGAACTTTTCCGCCAGAAGCATATCAATCTGAATTGTAACAAGAGTATCTTCCTTGCCGTAAACATTCTTATACTGAATATCAAGCTTAGGACCATAGAAAGCAGCCTCATCAATGCCGATTTCATACTCAACGCCGAGATGGTCAAGAATCTTAGCCATTGCATTCTGAGCTTCCTCCCACTGTTCGGCAGTACCCTCATACTTGTTCTTGGGATTTGCAGGGTCCCACTGTGAGAATCTGAAAGTACAATCTTCAAGAAGTCCCACGGTATCAAGCATATATTTTGCAAGTCCGAGGCAGTCTTTAAATTCTTCTTCAAGCTGGTCGGGACGAAGTACAAGATGACCCTCCGAAATAGTAAACTGACGGACACGGATAAGACCATGCATTTCGCCGGAATCTTCCTTACGGAAAAGAGTCGAAGTCTCGCCCAGTCTCATAGGCAAATCACGATAAGAACGCTGTCTGTTGAGATATACCTGATACTGGAAAGGACACGTCATCGGACGGAGTGCAAAACATTCCTTTGTTTCGTCATAAGGGTCGCCGAGAATAAACATACCGTCAAGATAATGCTCCCAGTGACCTGAAATTTTATAAAGCTCCCGCTTTGCAAGATACGGAGTCTTAGTCAGAAGATAGCCGTGTTTCTGTTCCACGTCCTCAACCCAGCGCTGGAGAGTCTGGATAACTCTTGCACCCTTGGGAAGAATAATCGGAAGTCCCTGACCGATACAATCAACAGTTGTGAAAAATTCGAGTTCACGTCCGAGTTTGTTATGGTCACGGAGTTTTGCTTCTTCACGGCGTTTGAGTTCTGCTTCCAGTTCGGTGGCTTTCGGGAATGCCGTTGCATATATACGGGAAAGCATTTTGTTTTTTTCCGAACCACGCCAGTATGCGCCGGTACATGAAATCAGCTTGAATGCTTTTACAGGGGCAGTTGTAAGAAGATGCGGTCCGGCACAGAGGTCGGTAAATTCTCCCTGCTTGTAGAATGAAATAGGCTCGCCTTTTTCTGCGTGTTCCTCGCAGAGTTCGACTTTGTAAGGCTCGTCCATTTCTTTGAGTTTTGCAACGGCTTCCTCCGGAGAAAGTTCAAACTGTTCGAGTTCCAGACCCTCTTTTACGATTTTTTTCATTTCGGCTTCTATTTTATCAAGTTCATCTCTTGAAAAGGGTTTTTCAACGTCAAAATCGTAATAGAATCCGTTTTCTATAGCCGGACCTATAGCGAGTTTTGCGTTGGGATAGAGTCTTTTTACTGCCTGTGCAAGAATATGAGATGCAGTATGCCAGAACGTCTTTTTTCCGTCCTCGGAATCAAAAGTACACACTTCAAAATCGCAGTCACTGTCAATGACTGTACGCAAATCCTTTACTTCGCCGTTTATTTTTACACAGCAGGCGGATTTATAGAGTCCCATTCCGATTCCTTTTATAATATTCGCAGCACATTCCGGCTTATCGACTGCCTTTATGCTGCCGTCTTTGAGTTTTAATTTTATCATTATAATTCTCCTTTATGCAATTCCTGTAACTTCAAATTCGCCGTCGTAGAGTTCAACAGCAAGGGTTTTCATATATCCGTCCTTGCTGGAAATATCGAATACGACAACAATTTCATCTTCATCAATATCAACATAGATATTTTTAAGAATAATATTTTTTGCGAGTGTTTCTGCAGAACCCTCGTAATAGCCCTCGTCGGCGGCAATCTGTGCAATTTTCTTTTTTCCGCCGTTTACGGTTTCGAGCTTTACAGCTATATCGCTCAGATTATTCATAATATCGTCCTCCGAATCGGTATAGAAACGCACTGTTATCATACTTCCCCAGAGCTTATACGGAAGTTCAAAGGCTTCCTGTTCCTCATTATATCTGATATTGCTCATTTTATCACCTCCTGTCTGATTTCTGTCAACTTATGCTGTTCTGCGATAAGTTTACAAAAACGTCCCTCATGCGACTGTAGCATAAGGGACGATAAAAAACCGTGGTTCCACCCAGATTCATGCGGAAAGATATTATCATATCATACCGCACCTTTACAGAGCCGTGAAAGACTCCAAGCCCTTTAACGGTGGCAGACCGTCGTTTATTAGACGCTCTCGGGGGCGGTGTGCATACATCACTGACTTTACCGCATCACAGCAAGCACGGCTCTCTGAAAAAGTCATAACGGACGATGCCTTCCCCGTCACAGATTGTACCTATATAATATCATATATTTTTTACATTGTCAAGCATTTTTTCTATGAAATTTTTGTGGAAGAAATCACATTTCTGATTTATTTATATTTAATCGAAATCAGTCGGAAAGAGTTTTTACAAGTGCTTTGCGGAGAAGTATAAGGTCAAAAGTATCTGTGCGACCGTCGCCGTTCATATCGGCAGATGAAAGATATTTCGCAGAAAGCGGAGATTCATTAAGCAGATGTTTTGAAAGCAGAACCAAATCCGCCGATGAAACTTCACCGTCTTTATTGATGTCTCCGGTTAAATCAATATTCGGCTCGGTATAAGGCTGTGCAAAAACCGTATAATTTATACAATTATATGTCTGACCGTTGCTTCCGAGCGAAATTTTTTCATTTGCAGAAACAACTTTCTTATACAACGAAAGCTCCACATCATTTGAAATTTTTATTGTTTCCGGAAGTTTTTCCCAGTCTGTGAGGAAATCCGGAGTATTTTCAACACGGGTATCAACAGCTGTGTAAAGATTGATATTTTCCCCTGAAATGAACGTCGCAGTCTCTCCGGTTGTGCCTTTGGCATTGCAGGCGGTAAGAAGCTGTTCCGCACCGATAAGATAATCCGGAAGCGATACTATTGTGAAATCACGGTCGCCGAAAACTGCCGAACCTACAGCGGTATTATATGCGATTTTCCATGAATCCGGACCTGCCTGTTCTGTTACCTTGACATCTTTGAACAGCTTACCTGATACCGGAATCGATTCTGTTCCGAAAACAAAGCTGTCCGCATTGAGAAGATAACCCTCTCCGCCCGTAAACTTCATATAAAGATTATGAACTCCGGCAACCGACGGAATATTGTATTTTAAATCCTGATAATCCATAAATCCGGAAGTTCCCTCAAAATCAATCACAGTAAACGGACTGTCGCCGAGTTTATCAAGATAAAGCTCGATTTTTGCAGAGTTTCCGGAAATTCTTGCTGTAAGTGACTTCGCACCGTTTCCGAAGTCAATATTTTTGTACATTACATAGTCGCCGTTTTCGATAAATCCGATGTTCTGACCTCCGCCTGATAAATCTTCGGTTCTTATGCCCTCCTGAACAGAATAGCTTTCGGCTTCAATGGTTTCAAATGCAGATACCGTGACCTCCGGAACAACAGGAGCAGATTTTTCCGGAGAAAGTGTTACAACGCCCTCGGGGAATGAATCAACCGTAAGGTCATTTATATAATACTCGATATTCATATATCCCTGACCGCAGTAATCGCCTTTATAGTCGGAAGCGTCATTCGGATTCAGACCACGTGCAAGTTCCCAGTCGTCGGGCATACCGTCATTATCCGAATCAATAATTTCCTTTTTAAGTACAGCAGACGGATATTCATAAGTAATTCCGCACTGTATCTTATATTTATCGAGGTCTGTATTTGAGGAATCATATTCGGAAGTACCACTGCACGAACCTGTGCCGTTTTTTGTATCCTCGGCACACTGCAAATCAACGGCTGTACGCTTATCCGGAGCTATACCGTTTCCGGCAAAGCTGATAACGTGTTCATATGAATCTTCCGCCGATTCTGCACCGGCAACAGATGATACATTTTCTCCGTTAATATCAATTCCGAACGGCGAAGCGGAATACAAATCATCTTTTGTTATTCCGATAGAAGTTTTGACATCAACGCCCGACCAGTTATCCTGAGTAATTGCGTGAAGTGAACCGTCTTTGTTTATCAGCCGGTTTCCGTCGCAGTACATCTTGAAATTCTGCGGTGATGTTCCGCTGTCAACATTAATCCAGTGATAACCGCCTGTCGTGGAATTTCCGGCTTTGAGCGTATTATTCACATAGTTCAGATGACCGATAGTTCCGTAGGCCGTCTGATAGCCCCAGTCATATATTATATTGTTTGTAAAATCCGCAGTATATGTACTCTGAACCTTTCCACGGAAATTGCGTGAAACGTTGTGAATAATAAGATTGTGGTCAAATGTGAGATTTCCTTTACCCATCATCATTCCGAATCCGTGAAGTCCTTTTTTATGACCGCCCCACGAATCCGCCGGACCAAGTACGGAATACTGAACAGTATAATTCATATTGTTTGAATAAAGTCCCCACTGTTCGTCGGTAGTCCAGCCCATTGAGCAGTGGTCGATTATTGAGTCCGAGCCTTTCGCACCGCCCCACGCATCGTTGCCGGAACTTGTAGCCGCATACGGTCCGGGACGTGAGCTTATGTATCGACATATGATATTATCGCCGGACATACCCATTTTATAATTTTTAAGAGTAATTCCCGAACCGCCCGGAGCAGTCTGACCGGCTATTGTGACATTTCCGGAACAGAGAATATTGCTCTTGAGTTCGATAGTACCGCTAACATCGAATACAACGATACGGTTTGATTTGCTGACGGCATCACGGAACGAACCTGCTCCGCTGTCATTGAGATTAGTGACATGATAGACTTCTCCGCCTCGTCCGCCGGTAGCATATTTACCGCCTCCGACAGCTCCGGGAAATGCCAATATATTTCCGGCTGCGTTTGAAGTTCTAGAAAAATACGCCGACGGTATGGAAGCTGTTATAACTGTCAGTGCCGAAATACCGGCGACAGCACGTTTAATAAATTTTCTCATAAAAAATTCTCCTTTTAAATCCGGATTTTTTGATTTTATAAATTTGCGGTTGATTCAAGCCACTTATTCATATCCGTGATTGCTCCGCCTGTGGAAAGATATGAATAATATTCAAGAACTCTCGAAGCGTCGGTAGAATCAATTTTTCCGTCGTTATCAATATCGCCTGCCCTTTTCTGAGCAGAATTAAATTCTGTAGGCTTTTCTGTGGAAGCAAGAGCATATTCAACCAGTATTGCAGTAGCATCGGTTGCATCGGTCTTTCCGTCGCCGTTTACGTCTCCTGTTTTATATACCGGAGCGTCGCCCATACTTTCAAAATTATAGCCGTATTTCTGGGCATATTCCTGTGCGGTTGAACCGGAATATCCGTGGATTTTTCCTTTGAAAGTATCATATTCGTTGCAGATAACATCAGCTGAATCATATATTTCACATTCGGGATTGAGTATTGTTATCTCGGTAAGACCGGAACAGAACCAGAACGCACCGTTCCCGATAAAATTCACACTTTCGGGAACGACTATCTTTTTAAGAGCCGGACAATCGGAAAAAACACTGTTTCCGATTGTTGTTACGCCCTCCGGAATAGTTACCGATTTAAGACCGGTACACTGGAAAAATGCGTGTTCGCCGAGAGTTTTTACACTCTCCGGAATTACAGCCGATGTCAGACCCGAACAGCAGGAAAATGCATTGATACTTATACACGTCACTCCGTCGGGAATAACAATATCTCCGCTACAGGCCGTACCGTCAACAACAACATTATTCACAACAACAAGCGGATTTTTTTTCTGTTCCGATTCAAGCCACGGAGTACCTTCAAAAACATTTCCCCCGATATCCGAAACGCTTTCCGGAATTTTAATAGATTTCAGCTCCGAACATCTCGAAAACGCATCGCTTCCGATACTGACAACGCCGTCCGGAATTACAATAGATTTAATCCCCGAACATCTCGAAAACGCATCATTTCCGATATTTTTTACACTATAGGGAATCTTAACCGATGTAATACCGGTACAGCCGGAAAATACATATCCGCTGATTTTTGTCACACCGTCGGGAATTACAACATTTCCCTCACAGAGCTTTCCGTCAATCAGAATATTGTTCACAATGACAAGAGGATTTTTTTTACATTCTGATTCAAGCCACGGCGTGCCGAAAAACGCATCACCTCCGATATTTTTAACGCCTGCCGGAATTTTTACCGATTTCAGACCGGAACAGTACCAGAACGCACTTTCTCCGATACTTTCAATACTGTCCGGAATTGTAACAGATGTAAGTCCGGAACATTCCAGAAACGCATTTTCGGCTATGGCAGTTACCGGCAATCCGTTTATTTCAGCCGGAATCACGGCATTTGTTATTGATGTGTCACAGCCGGTAATTTCTATATGGTTGCCGTATTCGGTATATTGCAGATTTTCATATGTCCCTGAACTTTCCCGAACATATGCCCGGACTTCCGGAATACCGGAATTTTCATAAAAATATGCCGGAATCAGTAAAGCCATAGCCGGAATGACAATATATCTGATAAAAATATTTATTAACATCACATCATTTTATTTCTTGAATTTACCGATAATTCCGCTTAACTTACCGCCGATTTCGTCAACGTTTATTTTTGCCTTTATTCCGTCGGCTATCTTTTTCACCTGTTCGTCGGGAAGGTCGATTCCCAGAACGTCCTCGACGGCTTTCACCGGATTATCCATAAATTTTTTACTGAAATCCTTATCGTTCTTTACCTTATCGGCAAGCTCGCTGATTTTGGACTTAATATCCATATAAATTACCTCATTCCACAAATTTTATGTATGTATTTCATAACGATACATAGTTATTATATCATATCTATACAAAATATGTCAATAGCGGATTTACAAAATTCAAAAAATTTCACTTTACTTTCTGAAAAATATGTTGTATAATATTAAATAGAGTTCAGAAACTGGAGGGTATTATGGCTAAGAGATATTCATTAGGTATAGACGTAGGTTCGACCACTGTCAAAACCGTAATAACTGACGACAGAAACAGCATAATATATTCAAAATATCAGAGACATTTCTCAAAAGTCAGGGAAACTGTTGCGGAACAGCTTGCCATTATAAACAACAGCTATCCCGATGATGATTTTACCGTCTGCATAACAGGTTCGGCAGGTCTCGGACTTGCTGAATCTGCCGGAATCCCGTTTGTTCAGGAAGTCCATGCGGCTTTTCTTTCCGTAAAGGAAAAAGTTCCCGATGCCGATGCCGTTATCGAACTCGGCGGAGAAGATGCAAAAATTATTTTTCTTACCGGCGGTGTCGAACAGCGTATGAACGGCTCGTGTGCCGGCGGAACAGGTGCATTCATCGACCAGATGGCAACCCTCCTCGGAATTACTGCCGACCGGCTCGATGAACTTTCCCTCAGAGCACAGAAAGTCTATCCGATTGCTTCCAGATGCGGTGTATTCGCAAAATCCGATATACAACCGCTTCTCAATCAGGGTGCATTGCGTGAGGATATTGCCGCAAGTATCTTTCAGGCTGTTGTCGACCAGACTGTTTCCGGTCTTGCTCAGGGACGTACTATTGAGGGAAAAGTCCTGTTTCTCGGAGGACCTCTGCATTTTCTGAAAGGTCTGAAAAATGCATTCGTTAAAACTCTCGGTCTCGACAGCGAACACGCTGTATTTCCCGACGACGGAATCGTATTTGTAGCCTATGGCTGTGCACTTTATGCAAAACAGACCGCCGAACCGTGCCGTATTTCCGAAATCATACAAAAGATTAAAAATGCCGAATCCGCAGGAAATATCATAACTGGTGAGCCTCTCTTTGCAGATAAAGCCGAATACGATAATTTCATCGGACGGCACAGACAGTTCGACCTCGGATATGCCGATATAAGAACATATAAGGGAAACGCATATCTCGGAATTGATGCGGGTTCTACTACCACAAAACTCGTTCTTATAACCGAGGACGGACGAATACTTTATCATCACTATTCCTCGAATATGGGTCAGCCTCTTGATAAAATCTCCGCACAGGTAAAAATTATCCGTGATTCCATGAATCCTGATATTATTATAAAAGGCTCGGCTGTCACAGGATACGGAGAAGATTTGATTAAATCCGGTCTTTCCGTTGACCACGGAATCGTCGAAACAGTCGCACATTTCAAGGCGGCGGCTTATTTCTGTCCCGATGTTGATTTCATAATTGACATAGGCGGTCAGGATATAAAATGCTTCCGAATAAAAAATCAGAGTATTGACAGCATTATGCTTAATGAAGCCTGTTCGTCCGGCTGTGGCTCGTTCATACAGACTTTCGCAATGGCTCTCGGATACGATATTGCCGAATTTTCACAGCTCGGACTTTTTGCAAAAAATCCCGTTGAACTCGGCTCACGGTGTACCGTATTCATGAACAGCTCGGTAAAACAGGCACAGAAAGACGGTGCAACGGTTGAAGATATTTCCGCCGGTCTTTCAATGTCGATAATCAAGAACGCAATATATAAAGTAATACGTGCAAATTCTCCCGATGAACTCGGAAAAAACATCGTCGTACAAGGAGGAACATTCCTCAATGATGCCGTTCTCCGTGCCTTTGAAAAAGAACTCGGACGAAATGTCATACGTCCGGCAATATCCGGTCTTATGGGAGCTTTCGGCTGTGCTCTCTATGCAAAGGAAAATGCAGAAAAAAATCCGTCCGCTGAAAGCACGCTTATTTCCGGAAAAGAACTTGAATCATTTACATATACTTCCAAATCTGCAAAATGCGGAGGCTGTACTGCTAACTGTCAGCTTAATATAATAAGCTTCGGCAAAGGAAGAAATTTCATTTCCGGCAACCGCTGTGAAAAAGGAAGCGGTAAGGCAAAAAATAACAATCTGCCGAATCTTTACGAATACAAATATAACAGCATAATCGCTATGGAAAAACTCGGTCAGCCGGCACGCCCGACGGCAAAAGTCGGTCTTCCTCTTGCTCTGAGCTTCTATGAACAGATACCTTTCTGGCATACATTTTTCACGGAACTTGGATTTGAAACCGTTTTCAGCGATGAAAGCTCCCGTGAAATGTATTATCTCGGTCAGCATACGATTCCGTCAGATACTGTATGCTATCCTGCAAAGCTGACTCACGGACATATTGAAAATCTTCTTGACAAGGGCGTGGATTTTATATTCTATCCGTGCATGAGCTATAATCTTGACGAGGGAAACAGCGACAATCATTTCAACTGCCCTGTTGTTGCGTATTATCCGGAACTTCTTACAGCGAATAATCTCCGGCTTACCGGCGAAAATTTCCGTCACCCGTATATGGATTTGAATAACCGCAAAAACGTTATAAGAGTTATGAGAGAAACTCTGAGACATTACAACATCAACGGAAAAATTCCGTCAGCTGTTGACAAGGCTTATGAAGCATATTACCGGCATCAGTCCGATATTTCCCGAAAAGCTTCTGAAATTATCGCAGAAGCAAGAGCAGACGGCAAAAATATTATTGTTCTTGCCGGAAGACCTTATCACATAGACCGGGAAATAAATCACGGAATACATAAACTGATAACAAGTCTCGGATTTGCAGTCATAACCGAGGACAGCGTCGCCGGACTTGCCGAAACACCGAACCTCGGTGTACTCAATCAGTGGACATATCATTCAAGATTGTACCGTGCGGCAAAGTATGTCACCACACAGCCCGATATGCAGCTTATCCAGCTTGTAAGCTTTGGTTGCGGAATAGATGCGGTCACAAGCGACGAAGTGCGGAGTATCCTCGAAAACGGCGGAAAGCTCTATACTCAGCTGAAAATAGATGAAATAAATAACCTCGGCGCAGCAAGAATACGTCTCAGAAGTCTTGCCGCTGCCCTGAAATAATCAGGAGTATTTTTCTATGTCTGAATATAAAAAATTTACAGAGGATATGATTAAAACACATACTATCCTCGTCCCGAATATGCTGCCGATTCATTTCCGGCTGCTTATAGCCATTTTTGAGAGCAAGGGCTATCATATGGAACTTCTCGAAAACGACAGCCGTACCGTCGTTGACGAGGGTCTGAAAAATGTTCATAATGATTCCTGTTATCCGGCACTTCTCGTAATAGGTCAGTTCATGGACGCACTGAAAAACGGAAAATATAACCCCGATAAAACCGCTCTTCTTATCACGCAGACCGGCGGAGGCTGTCGTGCTTCAAATTATATATACCTCCTCCGGAAAGCCGTTGAACGCAATTTTCCGCAGATTCCGGTTGTTTCCCTTAACTTCAGCGGTCTTGAAAAGGACAGCGCATTCAAAATAACCGCTTCTATGTTCCTTAAACTTCTTTATGCCGTACTTTACGGCGACCTGCTTATGACCTGTTACAATAAATGCCGTGCATATGAAGTCAATAAAGGCGATTCCAGAGCCGTCCTCGGTTTATGGGAAAAGAAACTCGGCGATATTTTCCGTTCCGGAAGCAGTAAATATACTCACACAAAAAAATTGTACCGTGAAATCCTCAGCAGTTTCGGAAGTGTGAAACTCAGCAGTCAGAAAAAAATACGTGTCGGAATTGTCGGGGAAATATATGTAAAATATTCTCCGCTTGCAAATAATCATCTTGAAGATTTTCTGATTTCCGAGGGCTGTGAACCGGTTGTCCCGTCTCTGCTTGAATTTGTTATGTACTGTGCCGCCGGAACTTTCAACGATGCTGAAATATACGACAACAAAAATATAAATTCAAGAATCTATAAACTTGGATATGAACTTATATATTCAAAACAGAAAGAACTCATAAAAATCATGAAAGATGACGGAAGATTTGAACCGCTCCACGATTTTGAACATCTGCGTTCCCTTGCCGACAAGTATATAAATCAGGGTGTCGTTATGGGTGAGGGCTGGCTGATTCCGGCTGAAATGGCTGCACTTGTACAATCCGGAGTAAAAAATATAATCTGTGCCCAGCCTTTCGGTTGTCTTCCGAATCATATTGTTGCAAAAGGAATGTCACGTGCCATAAAAACTGCAAATCCGGACGCTAACATAGTTGCAATTGACTACGACCCCGGCGCAACAAGAGTAAATCAGGAAAACCGCATAAAACTTATGCTTGCCAATGCCAGAATATAAAATCCGTGAGGAGCTTATTAAAATAAAATGATAAAAGACAGAAAAGGCAATATAATTCCGGAAAATACAGGTCAGAATAAAATTCTGAATCTGCTTTACAACACGAAAACAGGAAGATTTTTTCTCAGAATATTAACCAGACCCGCACTGTCAGGAATTGCCGGAAAATTTATGGATTCACCGGTTTCCGTTCCCCTTGTCAGACCGTTTATTAAACGGAATAATATTGATATGTCCCAGTTCCGGAACGAAAAATATCACAGCTTCAACAGCTTTTTTACAAGAAAAATACGTCCGGAATGCCGTCCGGTGAATACCTCTCCCGATTCCTTTATAAGTCCGTGCGACAGCAAACTGACCGTATACGAAATAAAGGGCAGAAACAATATTTTCAGAATAAAAAATTCATGCTACAGAATTTCAGACCTTATCGGAGATAAAAAACTTGCGGAATTGTATTCCGGCGGTTACTGCATGATTTTCCGCCTCGGCGTTGACGATTATCACAGATACTGCTTTCCCGACGGCGGAACTCAGTCCGGAAATTTATTCATCAAGGGCGAACTTCACACAGTGAATCCGATAACAGTCGGGAAATACAATATCTACCGCAGAAATTCCCGTGAACGAACTGTTCTGCATACCGAAAATTTCGGCGATATAATTCAGGTCGAAGTCGGTGCAATGCTCGTGGGAAGAATCTGCAATAATAATATTGAAAAATTCCGGCGTGGCGACGAAAAAGGTAAATTTGAGTATGGCGGTTCTACAATAGTTGTTCTCGTCAGAAAAGGTCAGATAAAAATTGACCGTGATATATCGGAAAATTCAGAAAAAGGCATCGAAACCGCCGTAAAATACGGCGAAGAGATTGCCGTGAAAGTTAAATAATATAAATTATGGATAATTATAATAAAACAGAAAATACAATATTTTCGGAATTTAAAAAAACTATATGGAAAAAATTCCGCAAGACTATAAATGATTATGATATGATTAAAGACGGCGATAAAATCGCAGTATGTATTTCCGGCGGAAAAGATTCCATGCTTCTTGCACTTTGTATTCAGAGGCTGAAAAAAAATAACGAAATTAATTTCGATACGGAATATATTATCATGAATCCCGGATATCCGGAAGAAAGTCTGATAAAAATCCGCAGTAACTGCGAACTTCTCGGGATTCCGGCAAAAATATATGATACGAATATTTTTGATTCCGCTATGAAATCACCGAAAAATCCGTGCTTTCTGTGTTCACGTCTCCGGCGTGGCTCTCTCTACGCAAAGGCTCAGGAGCTTAACTGCAATAAAATCGCCCTTGGTCATCACTTCGATGATGTGGTGGAAACTATTCTTATGGCTATGCTGTACGGTTCGCAGACTCAGACAATGCTCCCACGTCTTAAAGCTAAAAATTATGATGTGGAAGTTATACGTCCGCTTTATATGATACGTGAATCCGATATAATTTCGTGGACAGATTATAACAATCTTGATTTCTGTTCGTGCAGTTGTCCCGTTTCTGCCGAAAAACAGAAAGATTCCAAAAGAGCAGAAATAAAATCGCTCCTTGCCGAACAGCGTATCAAAAACCCTGACATTGATATGAATATTTTCAGAAGCGTTGAAAATATCGACCTTGAACGTATTATATCATATCACAACCGAAGCGAATATCACAGCTTTATTGAAAATCTTTAAAGATTATTTTATCTGATTTTATTTAATTTTTATTTTTTTGAAATAAAAGGAGACTTTATGAAGAAAAAAAATATCTTGCTCAAAATTATTATAATACTTACTATC
>CAMWYX010000027.1 GCA_947178575.1 uncultured Ruminococcus sp.
TTTCACATCTTCATACTCTATTAAAACGTTTTTAGCCTATTGGTACAGGTTCTTATTTGTCTGGCAGACAGACTCTTACAGTTGTAAATGACATCCTCCCCCGTCTCTTTAGGCGGGGGAGGATTTTACTTTTAAGTATCAGACAGAATCTATGCTTATTATTCGGTTCTGCGTGTCATATCTATAGGCAGGCAAGCCTGAAATACTTCGGGAATACATTTGTCGGCCGTGCCGCTTGAAAGTGCTATGTAAATCAATCCATCCAGAGGAAAAGTAGCATGAACAGGGGCAAAACTGCATTTTTTCAATATTTTGTTTGTGTTTTCCTCAAATATTCTTGTCAGGCTTCTACAGGCTTCTATCATTTCACTTTTATTCCGGAACTGGTTATTTTTGTTAATAAAAT
This sequence comes from uncultured Ruminococcus sp., assembly GCA_947178575.1. Taxonomy (GTDB): domain Bacteria; phylum Bacillota; class Clostridia; order Oscillospirales; family Ruminococcaceae; genus Ruminococcus. The sequence goes on from CAMWYX010000027.1 coordinate 407, forward strand.
CAATCAACGTCTGAAGGTATCCTATTTTAAGTATATCAGTTCTTGTAATCGGGTCAGTTGTTGTGCCTTTGCTTATCTTACCTATATGTTCGGTAGAAAATCTGGATTTAAGGATTGGCCTTATTGATGTTTTTATGTAACTTGAACTTTCGGGAGCGAATCTGTCGCACAGCATACTCAAAATCTTTGCTTTTTCGTTTTCCGAAGTCCTTTCTGCAAGCTGTCTGTAATTGCTTTCCAAAATTTCAAGAGCCTTTCCGATTTTTTCAGGTTCGTTTTTGTATTTGAAGCGCATAATATCATCAACGGTGTTATTCAACAGGCTGTAATAAACTGTTATATTTTTTAAATTAGTGCTTTTCAGAAGCTTCTGCATATTTGCGCCTGCAATCAGTCGTCTCTGCTGATTGAGGATTTCCCGGCGTTTTTCGGCTGAAACCACGCCAAGACGCTTGAGAAGCTTCATGAAGTCAATGCAAAGGCTTTTTATATCGTCTCTTCTTCTGCTACAGAAAAAGTTATTGATTTTCCGGGCTACCTGTTCAGGGGTGAACTCATCTGAAGATTCCTGAAAATGTTCTCTATTCTGTTCAATAATTTGTTTGAAAGCATTATATTCGTTGATATTTTTTATGTATACCAATAAAAATCTTAACATATTTTCTTCGTAGCAGAAACAGTCATATACATCTCCATTTCTGATGAGCATTTCATCGTATTGGTCAATATTCATCTTGAAAGAATATGCAATCAGGAAGAGATGTTCGGGATTTACATTGAAAAATTTTTCGGGCAGTTCGTCAAGTCCGTTCGGATACCATCCGCGCCCCTGTTTTTGCTGTGATATGGTTGTGTCAAATCTTTTTCCTGTGAGACTCTTTACGAGAGCTGAAACAATCTGAGCACACTTACGGTCACTGATTTCTTTGTAGTTTGCTACAGTGGAAAAATATTCTTTTATCTGTTCCGTAATATTTTCCTTGATAAAGCAGTTTTCCGCGATGAATTGCCACTGAGGTATGTTTGTGCCAGGTCTTGTTTCAAGAAGCTGTCTTTTTAGGAATGACATAAGCGGGAAAGTCTGTGTTACATACTGAAAGGTTTTATATTCATTCAGTCTACTGGCGAGAAGAAGCTGAATCAGGTCATGTATTTCCTTTTTCTGAGACGGTGTGATGAATACGTTTTTATTTGTGAAAAAAATATCAATATTTATAATTTCTTTATGAGCATTACCCTTGATAAGCTGTGCGACAAAGTTTTCCTGTCTGGAAAGATTATCTATCTTTCTGTCTATTTCCGATAGAAACTGCTGTGCAATTATCTGGGGCATATCAATATCTGTTTTTCGCAGGATTTTTATAAGACTTTCTTTAAACTGTTCCCTGTCAATATTTTTGTTATTTATTTTCTGGTTAAAAATATATGTTGTGCTCATTTTTAGTCTCCGTTCTTAAAATTATATATGGTCGGTATCATAATTTTATTAAATTATAATATATCTTTATCAAAAAGTCAAGTATTTTTAGTTAAAATCAAGAAAATTTTCAGACTGTGCAGTAATTACCCATGTTTTTCCGGAAAGTTGTTCAGGTAAGATAAAACCACGAAACATAGTGTGCAGAACGAATATGACAGCAGTCGTCAAGATATGATGAGCCATCATTGATGCTGACAAAATTCGCGGAGCTTCTTTGGTAGTAATAGCCTTTGCTCATTACAGTTGCTGCAATATCGCACATTGTTTTGTGTTCTGGAACTATATAGGAATCAGAGAAAGATTTTTCTGTCGGAATATCGGTAATATTGCATATACTGTTCATACAGCCGTCTGAATCGGAAGTTTCTGAGTATGAGCGTGCGAACGTTTCAACACCAAACTTTGTAATGTTGTCATTGTCAGTATATGCGTACAGTGCGCAGATAACAGCATAATCAGGGTTTGCGTCGCTGATAACATACGTGCAGTAAAGATTCTGGGAATCAAGATAACCTATGTTCACGCTTTTTGAAGATATTCCGAAAGTTTTTTCGGCAACCACAGCGAGCGTCTGACATGGATTGAGTTTCGAATAATTCTTTGCATTTTCGAATATGGGTTCATATACAAATGATATGAATCCAGAATCAGAAGCACTATTTTCTGATTCTGACGGCAGCATAGCAACAGCAGACGTTATTTCCACAGGATTCACATCAATTACAGCCGATTTTTCAACAATTGCGTTCCAGAAAGGGTCATTATAAGATAATGCGTTGTCTGTTGCTATAAGATTTGAACTTATTGTCTTTTGCATTGTCTGGAGACAGACATTTATTCTGCTGATGTATTGTTCTTTGAAGTTGCTGAAATCATCTGATACAGGCGGTGCAGGTGAAATATCAGTTTTTTCGCCCTGGGGGATATCAGTTGTAGTGATTTCTGTATGTTCTTCAGTGACTGAACCGCCTGTTTCCGGTGTATTGCCGGTATCAGCCGGAGCGAGTATTTCATTTGATGAAGAAATACTATCCTGATGATTCTGTAAATCAGGAATAAAAGAACAGCCTGTAAGTGAGATTGCATAAGCTATAACAGAAGCGACAATTAATTTTTTCATTTTGGTTTCCCCTTTTCATAAAATATATTGTAATAATATTATAATTTAAGTGAGAAGTTTTTGGAATTTAAAAAACAGTAGATTTGTTGACAGAATATTAAAAAAAGGAAAAATCTCTTATTTAGCCAAATATTCTGCATATTTTTTGTTTAAAATCTCTGAAAAAGGCTTTTTTTGAATGTTGTAATAATTAGAGCTTGTATGGGAATTTCTTTGAATATAAAAAAGAACAGATTTTGCTGCGACTGAATAGTTGTTCGCGTAATAAAATTTTCCATCAAAAACGTAAAATTTTATACCTTGGAAAAAATTTTTCCAAAAATGCTTGACAAATGTAAAAATATGTGATACAATTGTAAAAAAGAAAGGGGTGGAGTGATGAAATGATTTTATTAACAGATGAACTTGAAGATAGCCTGTTCAAAAATCTGAAACATATACGGAACATTGCAGACATATCAGTTAAAGAACTTTCAGAATATCTGGGTTTATCTAGACAAACTATCAATAACTTTGAAAGCGGCAGAGTAGTTCCGATGTATTCACATGTCATCGCAATCTTCGCAATTCTGGACTATAAACTGAAAAAATTTTCACCTGAATGGTACACTGTTCAGAAAACGCTTGACATAAGTCTGGAAAAAATGGGACTTGATTCGTTTCTTGCGTACTGGTTTCGGTTGAGTGAAATGCATTTCAGTTCTTCCGAAAATGACAATATGCTTTTTTCATTGTATGGTACGCTCATAGATGAAGGATTAAAAACACCAGCGATTTCAATGAGTGAATTTGTCAGCAAAAATGATGAAATTTATATTTTTGCTGATTCCCTCATGCATAAAGACTGCCTGTCCTTTCTTGATATGTTAACCGAACAGATAGCAGATGCAAAAAAAATACTGCCTATAGTAATACTGAGACCTCATATTCAAAACATACTTGAAAGAAAAACAAAGGAAAATGAGACCTATATCGTAGCTCTTTATAAAAAACTGAACCAGCTGAAAGATGAAGGTTTCATTATTATAGAGGAAGCATCGTACAGTCAGGGAGATTTCTGTTTTGATTTCAGCAATATATCCAGTATGGCACAGACAAAGAATCTGTTCGTCTCTGTTATTACAGAAAATAAGGACATCCCCGCACACTCTGCAAATACAGAGAGGTTCTGTATGGCTTCTTTTAATGATTAATTAAGGAAGAAAATAGAATTATGAATATAGATATTAAAACTTTATACAAAAATGCAGTTGTAGTTATTGATACCTGTTGTCTTGTCGAAAATATTAAAGGCTGCCAGAAATTTTTTATTAATTCCGTTCCGTATCTTAAAGAAACAGGAAGCAGAATCCAGATAGCTTACAAGTGTATACAGGAACTTTATAAAATTCGCAATGATGTTTCATTACCCGAAATAAAACGTAAGTCCGCCGAAGAAGCAATAGAAGCTATCAATATTATGGCAAATGAAGGACTTCTTGACGTTCGGGGACAGGAATCTGACAGTTTCGGAGACAGCATAATCTTACAGAATTTAATCAGATATTTTGTCAGATACAACGTTGTTCTGATAACTCAAGACAGAGGACTTGCAAGCGATGCCCAATGTATCAATAATTTTATTTCAGTTAAAAGCAGAAAGAGAAAAAAGATTATTGTAAAAAATCTTGACAGGAATGGCGATATAATAGATATTATCCCGAAAAAAAAGGAGAATTGTGTATGGTAACAGACGAACAGAGAGTCGAAACTTCAAGAAAGAATCTTGAAGCAATTGTCCGTGGAGGTCAGATAGTTATTGATTCTGATTCCTGTATGCACGAAAATTTTAACAAATTCATATCAGCCATTATTCCGATGCTTCATACATATGACAGGAAAATTGTTATATTTGATGTGACTTTCGCTGAACTGTGTGAATATGCGAAAAATGAAAGTTCCGATTCCAAGAAGGTCAGACAGGCTATTGAAAATGTATCACGTCTTGCCAATGCTGATATTATCCGGATTATGCGTCTTCCGGATAATGAAACGATTGTTTCAAAGCTCCAGTCATTCAGGAAAAAGGGCAGAGTAAATATGACGTTTATTACTCAGGACAAAAATAAAGCCCGTGCAATCATTAAAAGCAATACAGACACTGAAAAAATCGAAGTACGGCAGATAAATCAATATGGATTCCTGTCGCTTCATTTTGTGAAAAAAGAAGCGGAAAAACGGCCTGTCAAAAAAGCACCTTTCTATGTTGCCGACGATAGTAAAATGTATAAAGGACCTTTCAACTGCTTCATATCAGACTATGATTTCAAAGAAAATGATATTGTATATTCAGATGGCGTATGCCTGACGCTTGATAAAAAAATCGGTGAAGGCGGTGAAGGTACAATATTCTCAATCGTTGGCACACCTGGTATACTTGTGAAAATTTTTAACGACCAAAAGGTGAACAATATAGAACGCTCGTTCTATAGCAGAAAGAAAGTTGAACTCCTTCTTGAAAGCAAAATAGAACGCAGAGCTGATATATGCTTCCCGATTGCAAAAGTTACTGACGGGAACGGTAACTTTATCGGATATACGATGCGTCAGGCTGAGGGAATAAGCATGAACAAACTGCTTATCGGCTCACAGCGGACAATAAAACAGTATTTCGGGGAGAATACCAGCAGAAAACAGACAGTCGAGCTGTGTATTTCCTTTCTTAAGGCAGTCAAATTTCTCCATGACAACGGCATAGTTATAGGCGATATCCGTACAGAGAATATAATTGTTAAATCACCTACGGAAATAACTATTATTGATACCGATTCATTCCAGATTAATGAATTTACGTGTCCGGTGGGCATAGCACTGTATACTGCCCCTGAACGTATCAATGATAACTTTGAAATGATAAACAAGTCAACTTTCATGAACAGGAAATCAGATGACTGCTTCGCCGTTGCCACAATACTTTTTCAGATACTTATGCCCGCAAAGGAACCATATTCAAAAAGTGATGTTGCTGAAGAGGACCTTGAAGCAATTAAAAACGGTGTTTTTGCTTATCCTCATCCCAATATGAGAAAAAAAGAGACAAAAGCACAGGCTCCGAAAGGAAACTGGCGTTTTTGCTGGAGTCATATATATACGGATATCCGTGTTATGATGTATGAAACATTCATGAAGGACAGTGAGCATTATCTTCCGGAAAACCGTTATACTGTTGATGAATGGCTCGTTGCTTTCAAAAAATATTACAACAGGATAATAAGTGGTGAAATAGAAGAATATGATCCCATGAGCCTTGACCTTATTCCGATAAGATTTATCAAAAGCCGGAGACTGGAATACGGAAAGTGCAATAATCCGGACTGTAAACTTGATATCGTAAGTACAAAGGATTTACAGAAGTATCACGGATATTGTTATAAATGCGCTCATATCAGCTGTGTGTTCCCTTGTCCTATATGTAATCAGAATGATATTGTCTATAAAATGATAGATGAACTCGAAGGCAAACCGAAACCTGATAAATGCTTCGATTGCAGACAGAAAGAGCTTTCGACAATCTATACAACAATTCTGTGTATAGATTGTGGCAGGGATTTTGATATAACTTTCCGTGATAAAGAGTACTTTGAAAGTAAAGGTTATCATCTTCCGAAACGTTGTCCGGAATGTCGGTCGGAAGCCGGAAAACGGGTTAAACCTCACAGACAGAATTCTGCACCTGATACGTCGGACAATTCTTCAGGCAGCTCGTATTCCAATTCAGGACCATCACCGTCAGTACGCAGTTTTGCTGATATAATACGAAAGATTCTAAATCTGGACAGATAGTCTGTTCATATATTTCCGGCTTAAAATATTAAACAATCAAATTATTAAAGAAAGGATATGCTGAATCATTCCTTATGTGTATGCCAGTAAACACATACCGAATTTCAGCGGGGTATTTTATTATGGCCAGCAATTTATTTTCTGATGCAGAAAACGACCTTGAAGTGTTTGCAGGAAAGAGGCTTCCTATACTTCTGTGTCTTGATACCAGCGGCTCTATGGGTCATTACATTGGTTCTTCAAGTACAAAGACAAAAATCGAAGCACTCAATGAGGGACTGCATGATTTTTACAGAAAACTTCAGGAAGATGAAATTACCAGATATACTGCGGAAGTTGCAATAGTCACGTTTGGCGGAAACAGGTCAACTGGAAAGCCGATTGATGTAAAAAAAGTCTGTGATTTCTCACGCGTGGAAATACAGCAGAATCCACCCGTACTTACGGCATATGGCTATACACCAATCGGAGAGGCTATCAACCTTGGTCTCGCACTTCTCGAAAAACGCAAGAAACAGTATAAGGCATACGGCAATACATATTACAGACCGTGGATTGTAATAATGTCAGACGGTTATCCGGATGGCGGAAGCAAAACGGAACTTGAAACAGCAAAGGCAACGATTCGTGAGTATTCACTTAAGAAAAAGGTTGTTCCTATATCCGTTGCAATAGGCAGACAGAATAATGATACAAGAAAACTTCTTTCCGAGCTCGGCAATGGTCTTGTCATACCAATGGACATAAATAAGTTTCCTGAGTTCTTCGTATGGCTTCATAACTCCGTTTCATCTTCTGTTGAACAGGGTGTCGATACAATAATAGAACAGCTTCTCAGAAATGCTAAAACATGGTCAGATGAAGATTTCTTCAGGAACATCTGATTATTTAAGAAAGATTATGCTGAAATATACTGCGTATGGTATATTTCAGCTTACAGATGATATATGCGTGACATAATTAAAGAAAGGAAAACATGAAATATGTGGATAACAAACAAAGTTGCAGTGCAGGGACGTGGTCATATCTCTGAAAACATCCCTTGTCAGGATAAGGTTTTTACTATTGAAGAACCACATATAAGCGTTATCGCTCTGGCAGACGGTGCAGGCTCTCAGAGGCTCTCACATATCGGGGCTGAAACTGTCTGCCGTACGACAGCTGAATTTTTCAGAACACATTGTAATAGATTCATATCGGACAATCTGGATGAGCTGAAAACAGAACTTTACCGTACACTTATCACAGCCCTTGAAGAAAAATCACTTGAAAATGACTGCGACAGTATAAAAGAGCTTGCTTCAACTCTTCTGTGCCTTGCGGTATATAAGAATAAGGTCATTACTGCACATATAGGGGACGGTATCATGGCAGAACGCAGTAATGGATTTCTGAGCGTTCTGTCTGATGCTGACAATGGAGAATTTTCAAATCAGACTACATTTGTTACAAGCAATACAGCTATGGACCATCTTAGAATAAATGTAACATCTCTTAATCCGGACACAGATGCATTTTTTATAATGAGTGACGGTTCAATGGACAGTCTTTACAATCCTATGAAAAAACAGCTTTCTGTGGCACTTAATTCTTTTGCTGATATGGGAATGAAGTTTCCATCGCAATATATCAATGATGAACTGCGGAAATTCTTTGAAGAAAGTATCCGCAAACGTACCCTTGATGATTGCAGTCTGTGTGCTCTTATCAGAAAGAAAGAATATGATTTGTCATGTCTCAGACCTAATCAGATTAAAATTATTGATTATCTCCGGAATAATTCTGAACCTATTAATGTGAATGCTCTTGCAGCTCGGCTGTACCGCAGAAAACACTTCAGAAATTTCATCAGGGACATCAGACAGCTCGCTGAAAAAGATTGTCTTTCTTTTGAAAATAATACGGTTTCGTTAATATAACTAACATAAAGGAGAATTGATTTATGTCAATATATGGTAATATAGAAGAATATCTTGCCAGTAAAAAAATAAAGCCTGCTGTAAAAAGTGCAGAAAGTCTTGAATGGTATATGCCTTTGGGAAACCGCTCACGTATATATTGTGACTTAAAAAAAGAGACGTTCGGCTGGGTTATCAATATGTGTTTCCCCGTGACGGCTGATTGCTCAGTACCGGAAGAAATGCTTAAAGTTGCTGAATTTGTCACACGGGCAAATTTAGTCATCAGCTCTGGCTGCTTTCAGCTTGACTGGAAAACAGGTGAAGTAAAATTCCGCTATCATTTCACAATTTCAGAAGATATGGTGACTTATGAGAATATAAAGAATCTTCTTGAATATATCTCCGGAGTTGTCTATACTTATGAAAATTCTTTCTTCTCCACACTTTTCAGCAATAACGATGTTGAAAGCCACGTCGTTTCATGCATACCGCCGTGCTATCCTGAACTGGTTGAACCCAAATATGTTGCTCCTGTTCCTGAATGGGCTTTAGAAGACAGTAACGAAGAATCCTGTGATGATGACACTGATGATGACACTTATGAAGAAGATGACGAAGAATTTTATGACGATGATGAAGAATTTTATGATGATAATTACGAAGAATTTTATGATAATTACGAAGAATTTTATGATGATGACAATGAAACTTCATAGGATTCTGAAAGGAGTTTTTCATGAAGAATGTACCATCACTGATCAGAGCAAAAATATATGGAAGTGTGCTGGGTAAGATTATCGGAGTACGTGCCGGAAATCCTCTTGAATTTCTGAAAGAAGGCGACCATGTTCTTACTTCATGCGAACTTCAAAGAAAATACCCGCATATAAAAACGTACATCGACAAATACAGAAATGTCTATGCAGATGATGATACGAACGGCTTTGTCTTTTTTGCTAAAATATTTGATAATATAAACACTCTCTCCGAAGTCACTCCTGAAGCCGCTGCAAAAATTATTCTTAATTATGCTGCGGAAAACAGAGGTTTTTTCTGGTGGTACGAAAGCACTGAAAGCAAGGCGTTTTATAATCTTGTCAACGGTGTTTCACCCAGAATTTCAGGCGATTATGACATTATCGGAAGAAGTGCCGATACAGTGGGAGGACAGATTTTCTATGACGCTGTCGGCATTATACTTGGCGGAAAACCAGAAGAAGCTGCAAGATGTGCAAGAATTATCGCCGGCGTAATGCACAACGGCGAGGGAGCAATCGGAGGAAGCTTTATAAGTGCATGTATAAGTGCCGCATTCAATGAAAACAACGTTGAAAACATTGTAAATACTGCACTTTCATTAATTCCGTCTGATTCAAAATATGCAGAAATGGTCAGAAATATCATGGATTTCTATCATAGAGTGCCTAATGAATGGACTGCGTGTCAGCATTATATAGACAAAAATTATACGGGCTATAATGCATGGGATTTCGGTGCGCATATTGTTATGGCTCTTCTCTATGGCAACGGAAATTTCTCTTATTCAATGGAAATCTGCCTTAAATCCGGCGGTGATACAGACTGTAACTGCGGAAATCTCGGTGCAATTCTCGGCGCGATGATTGGTCACAAGAAAATTTCATACAAAAACTGGATTAAGCCAATGAACGACATTCTTTACTGCTCGTCAGCAGTGCCGTATGAGAACGAGGTTTCAATAACCCAGCTGACGGCGTATATGATAAAGCTTTTTGCAAAGTTCAATGGCTACAGTATTCCGAACTACATAAAAACTGCTTCAGAACTCAATAAGTTCTCTTTTGCATTCCGTTATTCATATCAGAATTTTCATGTGCTTATGTGGCGGAATGATAAGCAGATGGATGATTGGGTCAATGACAATAATATGTTCGTATCTGATGAGAATGTCGGAGCTCCGAGCGGTTCGCCGTATACTCTCAAAATATGGGCTGATTCTGTCCGGAAAAATGACTGCATAAAGATTTTCAGATGGTTTAATATCGGAAATTTCGACAATACCAAATATGAACCGACATCATGCACCAAAATTTATCCCGGACAGACTATACGTGTAAATGTCATGACAAGATACAACACAGCTAGAATGAAAGCTCGTCTTTCTGTATATTCACAGACTGAAGGCAAAGATAGGCCATGCCATGAATATGTTTATCTTGAACAGGGAAAATGGAATAAACTTGAATTTACAATTCCATCAGCAGGAATGTATTCATTTTATGACTGTGTCAATATAGAACTGATTATGTCAAAAGATTCATACTACAGCAACGGATATGACGGTATAGATTTGTATATTGATACTCTGAAAATCACCGGAAAACCATGTTACCGCGTAAATCCGGCTTATACGGGCAATATTACAGACAACAGCGGTTATTACACCATTATGAAGAATTTTAATGTATGTTATGGAGAAGCTTATTCGGGTGGATATTATAAATCATCATATATGCAGTTTCATTCAGGATATCCGAACAGCCGTCTTGAGCAAGATCACTGGCAGGAGATTGCATATAATAAAAACTTTGCTCTTGCCTTTACCGGTTCATATGTCGATAACTGCGATATATTCTGTGATATGTCTGTTCTTCCTGACGGAGAAAGTTATCAGGATTATGGCAATAATGCTTCGCTTATTGTATTTGGTGCAATCGGTGCAGCTGATTACTACGCAGCGGGTTTCTATAATGGTAATATTGTGATTCTCAAATCGGATGCTGTCGGAGAATTCACTGTGCTTGCTTCAAAAAGATTTGAATATGACTACACAAGTCGCTACCGTTTCAAAGTATCCCTTAGCAACGGTTTTATCGTCTTTTATGTCAATTATATCAGCCCTAATAATAACACATATGAATTAAAAACTATCACTTACAACACTGGCAAGAGCGGATTAAAGGGCTGTATTGGTTTTGCTGCTCTGGGCAACGGTATAACCGTATATGAATATGGCATCATCTGAAAAAATACAAACAAGGAGCAGAAAAAACTGCTCCTTTCGTTCACGTTTATTGTATTCATTGCAATATATTTTCGCTGAAAATCAATAGTTTTCAGGCTGCGGTGATTACTCCTGTCTTTTCAAGAAACGAAACAATAGATAATTTCATTTTTTGCGAGTCTGCAATAACAGAACCGATAAGCAATCCGGTCAACAGAGCAATACTTCTGCTGATGCCGCAGCCAATCATCTGGACTCCCACCACCGGAGCACCGCAGATATTGTCTGAAATATTATAGATAACATTGACGCAGATAGCGATATATGCGAGTTTGCGGAGGTTTGAAATAATATTGTCGTTGCTGTTGCTTAATACGTCCCTGTAAATGCTGATGCTCATTATAAAGAATGACAGCATCATCAGAGCAAGCCAGATATACCCGAAATAATGCACGTTGACATTCAGGGCATAGTCCGAAGAGGCTTCATTAAGACAAACATCATATGATTCGCTTCCGAAAAGAGATGATGCCTGAAGATTTGCTTCAGCGATACGCCAATGTTCATTGTCATCAACTCTTGTTGAGAATTTTACAATAATATCTTTTCTGATTGCAGGACTGGCTATTATTATAGCTGCAAATCCTATAACAGCTACAGCGATGTTAAAAATAATAAACCATGGTTCTTTTGCTGATTTGTTAAAAAATATATATGTTATCATGCACGCTGCGCAAGTCATAACAGGTATGCCAGATTCATGTTTCAGAAAAAGTATTATCATCATACCCCAGAAGAGAGCTATATATATGAATTTGGCAAAAATTCCGTTATTTCCTGCCATTGCACCTGAAAACGCGTACAGCATGAGGAACATAATAAGTATTGCAGGCTGAAAACCGCTTGCCGTTGTACTCGTATTGCTGTCTTTTGCTGAAAAAATCAAGACAAGCATCGACATTCCGACAGCAACAACAGAAAAAATACCGAGACACAGCTTCCTGAACCGCTTTATTTTGTCAAGAATCATAAAGATAACACATATGGAGAGCATAGAAAAGGCCGCATACAGCATAAAATTGATTACTTTTTTTAATATATCATCTGTTTTGTCACTATTACAAGTGTAGTGTAACATGAGCTGTGACCAGTTCGCGAACAGGATAACGGATATGAAAGATGCAGTGTACATAGCACTTTCGCTCCTGAAAAATTTGAATATACCATAGATAAAAGCAAGCATAACAAGGAATGAAACAGAGACTTCGGCAGAAAAGACACTCAGAAAACTACTTTTTACCATTGAAAACATTTGGCACGTTGCCGCTGCAATGAAAAAAGCAACGGCTATTATAAGAGTTCTGCGGTTCTTATTTGTTTCAGAATGATTCATGGAAAAGTCTCCTTTCAATATTTTTCCATAAAGGACTTGAAATAATATTCGTATGTGCTCCGGTCAGTTTCAGGCACATATTCATGACTGTTCTGTCTTGACTGTATATTCAGATTGCTTATGAAGCTGGCAATATCATCCTGATACGTATAGACAAGTCCGACCAGAATGATAATTATAAGTATAGCTTTTAATTTCTTCATTAGTTATTCCTCCGGATAATAATATCAACAGTAATTGCAAAAATTTTTACAGGATTCCTGCTGCTTCAAGCGTATTGAAAATAATGCTGAACATAATGTTGTCATCTACTGTACAGTGATTGGTCGCTCTGTTTACTCCGATAGTAGCAGTACATATCACATCATGATTTTCATCAAGCAGTGTCACGACTCTTGTATGATTTGTAATTTCATTGACTACTACGTCTGCCGTACCTGATTTTGCAAGTATACGGTTATTTTCTATAAGCTTGTTATATTTTTCGTATACAGACGGGTCTATGTTTCTGCAGTAATTTTTAAAACATTTACTTAAACTGCTTATGAGGATATTTTTCATTTTGCTGTCAAACGGAATAGTTTTTGTATTCTGTGGGTCTGCTCTGTAAACTTCATTTCCGTCCGGTGTGTATACGCTTGTTATATAGAAAGGCATATATTTTTCACCTGAAAAGATGCTGTTATACATATACGAAGTCGAAACGCCGTTAGATACCCAGTCCTGCCCCCAGAACAGATAGTCATACCGTTCAGGGTCTGACTCTAAAACCGTCAGGGTATTTATTTCTGTTACGATTGGCTGAGTTACGGAAAAAAGATTGTTTATAGCGTTAAATGTCTTGTCAAGTCCAAAATTGAGTGCGTGCCGCCAGAAATACGTGTTCGATGAATGTACAAAAGCATCCTCAAGCCCTATACAACGTGCCATCTGATTGCTTTCAGAATCTATTGTTATGCTATATTCTCCTGTATCATAGCGGTCGTGATTTTCTATGCAGTGGCCGCCGTGAACATAAAAAGAAAGGTCAAGAAATTCCGGATTGTACATAGAGTATTCTTCATCAACATAGCTGTCATTGAAAAGAAGTGCCGCAGATGTAAAAGTCTTTGCGGAAGAGCCGATAGCAAAATTTTCGGCAGTTTTGTCAATGCACATATCTTCCGGGTAGGTGTTACAGTCGCCCAGATTGAACTCGCACGCATTATAGGCATTTGAACCAGCTGCAACGATAACAGAACCGTCTTTCAGCACAACAGCTAAAGATGCACCTTTACAGACATAAGAAGGGAAATATTGCTTAAGAAGCGATGAAGCTACGCACTGTGCCTTGTATGAGAAAGTTGTCTGAATACTGTTTCCCTCACGCAGTTCAACGTTGACATTCCGGGCAGCTGAATGAAGCGTAATATCACACTGATTGATAAGACCTCCCGAGCCGAATCCCTCTATACCAAGAATGGGAGTAAATTCATCAATGCCGGAATGGCGCATATACTTTTCTTTTCCAGCAATAATCTTAGCATCATATGAAATCGGCTTACCGTCTATTGAATACACAGTTCCATGATTATAACCATTAGCATATTCTCCGTTTCCGTTCAGCAAAATATCAGTTGTTATATCGGGTGCAGCAGGTTCGTCAGCTTTGATTTTCCTGACTGTGCTGAAAACATATCCACTGAAAATGATAAAAACGATACTGATAATATATATTTTTATCTTATACCAGTTAAATTTATATCTTTTCATAAAGTATCTCCGTTTTCTCTGATTTTTTAAAAAGTACGGTCTGCGATGAATCTTCCGTCAGCAGTACACAAAACAATATGTTTCCTAACAAGGTCTGTAAGTGTCAGCACAATGTCATCCCTGGCAATAATATCCGAGCGGTAAATTTCGTCAGGGGACCGCGGAATATTTAAAAAAGCGAGAAAATCGGTCATTTTCCTGTCTCCTGTGATTTCCGCCAACGAAGTTGCTGGCATTTCATTTTCTTTCTCAGGTATATCAGCATTCTGTTCAGGCTGCTGTTCAGAAACAGGGATTTCGGCTGATGATGTGTAGAATCCGTTGTAATACTCTGTCATATTCTTTGAGATAACATCATCTGAAACAGCTACAAGAGCAATACTGATGTCATCGTTGTCCAGCTCCTTTAATTTAATAAAAAGATTTTCTTTTTCTTCATTGAATGATTCGTCAGAAACATATGCTGAACTTACAAATCTTTTTATATCTGTGTAAGGCGGCTGAGATATGTTTTCCGCTCCGTCCGAATAGATGACAAATCCTGCTATATCGTCAAGAGTGCCCTGCTTGAACTGACTGAATTTTCTGACGGACAGACTATCATTTGTAAAATACGTCGCTGATTTTCTGAACGCATTGACAGGCTCAAGAAACATTTTGAACTGCCCGTTGGCGTTATATGACAGAATAGCCGTGTCCCCTACTGAAAAAGCTATGTATGCCCCTGTGGATTTGTTTATCATAACGAATGCAGTCGTGGCACACAGCTGTTTATACGGGAAATCTGAATTTGAAAAGATTTCGTTATAGCTGTCATTCAGATACTGCTTCACTTTTTTTTCAGGCATTGACCATATAACTTTAGAAGCCTTTACAGCTGTCTGTCCGTTCATTCTTCCCGCCTCAACAGGAAATTTAGAATCAGTACATCCGTCACTTACGCACGCCATGATAATATTATTATCTTCGTATACTGTTATATTGTCCTGATTCTGCATACCTTTAGTTATGTTGCGTTTTCCTGCAATTGTATGTTCTTTTAAAAAATATGTTCTCATATCAGTTCCTCCGTCAGGATTATCCTCTCCATAGTGTTCTTTATGAGTCTGTAATTCGGAAGCGGTGTATTGTGATATATATATATATTTGTAACAATTCTGTTGATGTCCTCTGCAAGAACATCGGGAACTGAAATTTCTGCCAGTCTTTTTATAATCTCGCAGAAAGTATTTTCCCATGTCATACCTGTAAAAAGCTGAAGTTCTGCTTCGCATATACTCTGAGTTTTTCCAGATGGAAGAACAACAGACTGGTACTTGTTGTCTGCCCTGATAAGAAGAATATCTGAAAAACAGGCTGTATCAGAGCTGTTGTTTTTCAGCATTCCAAGCATGAGGGACGCTTTTTCAGTGATGTCAAGAAGATTCATGTTATCAGCAACAGTTCCCGCAATGTTTTCGTATCTTAAAGATTCGTCGAGAAGAATACCAACGACTTCGCCATCTGTATTGAAAACAACTGTTTCATTGTCATATGGCTTTCTTTTTACAATAATTTGACTGCCTGCGTGCATGAGAGAAGGATAATTCATGATGGTTTCGGGAATAAACGTTCTTCCGTCTGCTGTGTGCAGACTTCTTGCCTTTATTTCCTCTTCAAGAGCTGATGTATCAGCTATTCCGTTACATATTACTGAAATCTTGTTGCTGTTCAGATTGCCGTTTATTGCTCTGATAAGTTCGGCAATTGATTCAAGCTTAGTTATGACAAGAATATTTCCCTTTTTCTGTTCGGTCATTACAGATGAGATAAATGTTGAAATATCCGATTCGTCAATCATGCGGATTTTCTTTTGACTGAATTTTTTGGGTATATCTGCTTGTGCGATACCGTTTCCGGTTATCACAAGAGATATAAATGATGCAATATTCATATTTTACTCTCCTAAAAAAATTTTTTAATTTTTTTACAGATATATTCAAAAAACTGTACAATACGCATAAAGAGGGTGTTTTTCCAGACAATTGTACCCTTCTTGTCTTTCTTTCCGCCTTTTTCTTTATTCGGAATGCACATTATAGTCAGAATAAGAACAGCGGCAATAATCATAGCAATCATCATTTTAATCTACCTAACCTTTCTTGTTTTGATGTTTCTTTTCCGGATTTTTTCCCCCGTTTATCGGGAATCCTAAAAATTTTCGTTGCCGAAGAGTTAATTTTTTTCCCCGTCAGCCTCTTTTTCATGCCTGAACTCATGAAAATCTCTGTAAGAGCCATACATAAAACCTCCTGAAAAATATTCTGTAATCATATTATACTAGTTGTACAGGGAAAGAACAAGCACAAAATATGGTTATTTGTTTACACTGAAATTTTTTAAGATGTAAACAAATTTAGCTTTTTTGGTATTAACAATATTAAGCAAAGCTGTCATAATATGTATATAAGCAGTGTTGATATAGGTTTATTATACAGAAATCCACTTGACATATTGTATATTTTTGTGATATAATGTGTAATATCAGTGAAAAACACATGAAAGGAGAATTTTATGTCAGAAACAATGTTATTTTATTCAAGCCATAGATGCGAAGATCTCAGGGATACAGTAGACATAAACAATTATGAAAAAGTTTTTAACTGGGATGAGGATGAATTTTTTCTCGACAGATGTGTTGCGGAACTTATCTGCAGAACATATCTCGATAAAGGAAATTTTTTTGATGTCACAACAAGAACATTAAGAATAACACCCGCAAAACTTAAGAAAAGGCTTGATGAACTTGATTTTGACAGTATTCAGCCTGATTTTACAAACATATTTAACAACATAAAGACGTTTATCAGTCAGCAATGCTGCAAGGTTACAATTAATATTGAGAAAGGAGAAAAACTAACGGCCCAGTTGCTGAAGGAAATTGCATCTGATGAAGCGAAAAGACTGGAATTTGTAAAAAGACTGTTTGAAATTCTGGATGTAATTCACAGGAACAACCTCGTACATCGAGACATAAAAATAGACAACCTCCTATATGCAAAACGAAATAACAGAAAAACACTCGTTCTGAATGACTGGGATGCCAGTTTCCTTTTTGAAAACGAATTAACTGATGGCACGCTGACAGCTCTCCCCATGGCAACGTTACGCTATGCATCTCCCGAACAGATCGCAGGTGATAGAATCGGACTGCATACCGGTGATAGAATCGGACTGCATACCGATATATGGCAAGCCGGTATGGTTGCTTATTATATTTATAATAACTGTAAATTTCCGGACTTATATGACGATATTGATTTTGAAATTGACAGTGACAATACAAGAAAAAAAATGTTTAAATCTTTAGAAATAAGAAAAAAAATGTTAAAAATTTTCGAAAAATTAAGACGTGACAGGAGTTCATTCAGCGAACCTCAGAATGGCAGTGAGAAGATTACGGATATAATATTGAGGGCATTAAGCGTAGAACCTAATGACAGACCAACAGCAAACGAAATATTAGAAGAATTAAAAAAAATAAATGTTGATAATTCAACTCGACAAAACACAGAACAAGAGAAAGAAAAAAGGAAAAGACAACACAGAAAAGAAATTGAAGAAAGGAACAGAAGAGAACGTCTGAGAAAAATGATTGCTCTTTCTGCACTTACGTTAGTCATAGTAGTGGGCGGATTCGTATTAGGTCCGGATCTGCTCAATAAAAAAACAAAAAACAAAGAAACGGACAAACCTTATAATCAACCGGCGACTGCTTCACCGATTACACAGGAGATAACAAATTATCCTGTACAGACAGCACAGGTAAACGAAACTGATAACATAATCTTTGAAGACCCTGAAAATCTGGACTATACACCACATTTGAGAGTCGAAAATTACCGCTTCCCAAACGGCTACTATACCGGCGGTATGGACGAGGAGGGGCAATGTCATGGAAAAGACTGCAGGTACGAACAAGACAACGGCTCTGTCTATAATGGGGATTACTATCATGGAGCGAAACATGGTCAGGGTACGTATAAAGATAAAGAATCTGAATATATCGGCAAATGGGTGAATAACGTCAAATGTGATGTTGAAGGGGTTATCAAATATAGTAATGGCAACATATATGTTGGCGGAGTGGAAAACGATAAAAGGAACGGTGAAGGGCAACTTACTGTTAAAGCAGCTGAACCGGAATATCAGGGCATATATACTGGACATTTTGTAGACGACCAATTTGAAGGTAACGCCACTTTCGAATATGACGACGGAAGAATCTTTAAGGGAGAATACTGGCAGGATGAACAATGGAACGGGACAATGTTTGATAAAAATGGTAATATCATAAAGGTGATAAAGAATGCAGAACCCCAAGAATATGGAGAGTGAAAATGTTTAAACTGAAAATCAGGCTTGCGGCAAAAAGAGAATACAAATATTACGGTAATAAACATATAAACAACGTTTTTGTATGGGAAAAACTACCATTTATAGCCGGCCAGTTAAAATATTGTCAGATTGTATTCGAAAGAATACTCAGCAAAGCAAAAAAAGTAAGAAAAACCTTTTACAGCATAAAGGCAGCACAGGCTGATTATGTCAAAATAATCAGAAACTGTGATGAAGATACAGACAGGATAAAAAAAACAATTATCCAGAAGGATGCTAAGATTACTTCGCTTACCACTGAACTGAAATTTCAGAATGAACAAATACAGGCTTTCGACAGAAACGAAGCAATTAAAACAACCGAAAACATCTTCGAGATAAGGGAAAAAGTCAAATCAATTACAGAAAGGATAAATGCTCTTGAATCAGAAGTTGAAGCACTGAGAATGACAATAGAAACAATAGAAAAAGAGGCAGAAATAAAACTGAATGCACAGTATGAAGAGCTGATACGCATATACACTGTATTTTCAAGCCAGATTTCCGCAACAGATGCAAAAATAAAACTGAAAATAGCCAGAATCAAGGAAGATGCCGTCTTATATACCGATTTTTTCTGGAATTTACATATCAAGCAATTTATAAAGAAGAAAAAAAGAGAAAATATTGCTAACGCAGAAATTCCGATGAAAAGAGAACTGAATACAACAAATTTTGACTTGATAGTTGATATTTTTGATAAAGAAAAAAGGGCAATCAACACGTTCACAAACGACTACAATATAAAGTATACCATATGAGGTGATAAAAAATGCCATATATTAGCCAACTCCGGCAAGCAATGAACGAACTTGCCCATACGATAGAAGAAACCGTCAAAAATGGCGGTATTCCGGCAGCAAACATCATTGATTATGTAAAACGAAGTGCGCAGGATTTAATCAGGATTGCACATACGAAAAAAGAAGATGTTGTAAATCAACTGAAAAATGCAATCGCTCGTGATGTCGTCCATCCGTTTGAGGAAATCGAAGAAACAGAAAGAAAAATACAAAAAGTCAAGGCCGATATGGAAAGTTATGAAACTTCCAAGAAGCATTATGAAGAACAGCTACAATCAGATGACTATACACTGTTCAACCAGTATTATGACGGATACCGGCTCAAAAAAAAGAAAAATAAAGAAAGACCCGAAAGAGTGACAAATCTCAACTACTCAAAAGAGATATATAATATAGCAGCTGCCGAATCCAGAAACATTATGCAAAGAAAACGAAGCGGATTTTTACTGTCTATTCTGATTACGATTGCCTGCATCATACTTGATACATTCATGATTTACGCGCCGTTATCAATAGGAAACGTCGGAGATACGTTATATGTAATCTTTTTAAGCGTTTCATTCGCCCTGATACTCGATGCACTCCCGACCGGCACGGGCATCATAGAGGCTGCAATCGCAAATACAGAGAAGAAGATTGACTTAAAAAACAAGGCTGAAATCCCATGTTCAAGCGAAAAAAAGGAATTGTTCAGACAATGGTTCTCAATCCATGCAATGCGTATTGCTACAGTAGCATTCTTTATTGTATACTTTCTCGCAAGAGTTGCAATGTTTCTGGGCGGCGGTGATTTCAATAACGGTATACAGATTTTCATTGCCGAAGAAAGTATTATTGAGAAACTCCGCGATGTGGACTTCCAGTTCTCTGATATTTCGTGTATAATACCATTAGGCAGCTCAATTCTGGCATATTATATCTCAAGAACGATTAGCGTAAACGATTTCAGTTTTGTCGACACATTTAACATAAAAATGAAAACCGTATTAAACGAATACATAAACCATTGTTCAGCTGAAATAAATAAACTAAACCAAGAGTCAGAAGCACTAAAACAACAAAAAGACAATCAAATGGCTGTTCTATGGGCTTTATACGGGTTGGCGCACAAAACAATACCAAGAAAATTCACAGATTTCATGATGGAAGTTACAGCAGCAGCACAAAAACAGGCGGTCAGTGCATATCAAGGCAGCTATGAAAATTTCTGCCGCAACGCAAGAAGTCAGACCGAAATTGAAATAAGCACGCTTACAAGTAAAATGGCGTCATATAGCAACACTCCGGAAAAAGTCTTCCAAATGTCTCTTCCAGATGAAAGCATTGAAGGTCTTAACTACATATGGAATATGGACGGAGAACAGCATAAACAGACACAGGAGCATATCGAAGATTTGAAAATTTACATAACAAAAATGCTTTCAAAATGGGAAATAAAAGAAGATGATAGTACAGATTCTGTAAATCCGGACGATAACAATGACGATTTTGAATACAACATAAATAACAATAAAAAAGAAAGTTCGGTTGATTTTTGCATTAATACAGATGAAATTAATTTTCAGAATTCCAGTTCAGGAAAAAAACGGACTAATTCCAGGTCAAGAACCCTGCCACAATCCACTACATCAGATTATGTACCAAACATTCCGCCAACGTGGAGTGATGATGACTATGATGGTTCAGATTTTTAACCAGTGAAAGGAATATTATATGAAAGATAAAAAATATCTTGCGCTTCTCTCCGCCATTATGTGCGTACCGCTGACATCCTGCGGGGATAAAGAGCCTTCAAAGTACGAGAAACAAGGCAGTTTTTATATCAACAAAGAATCCAAAGCCGTCGTAATGATATTAGGAAATCACGCCTGTGCAATGAAAGCCCCTGAAGATATCTACAACTCTCTGGAAAAAGATATGGATAATATCGTCTACGGCGGTTATTTCGCCATTATAAATGCGGATTCAACCCCTACAAAGGTCGAAATTGAAGAGCCGAATTTCTTCGTTCAGGACAGAAAAAGCCTGAATGCTACCCAATACGAGATAAATAAAAGAAAGAAAAAAATTAAAGCGGCCATACGAGAAGCGGCAGAAATCCCGCCGGATTCTGCTGAATCGGATTTGCTTCAGGCTATCCGCGAAGCAAAAAGCATTCTTTCAGGATGCAGTTCGGTAAAAAAAGAAATAATTATAGCTGATACAGGTATCTCGACAGCCGGCGACCTTAATCTGTGTTCGATAAGCTTCGACGAAAACCCTTCAACAAGAAGAACAGCAGAAAGCATAATTGACGAGTATCTATTAAATTTCGAGGGAAGAAATATCATGCCCGACTTGAGCGGTATAGATGTTGTTTTCTACGGACAACACGGAAACATGGCTCCAGCAGCTTCACCGCAGAACGACAATATGCTTACAACAGATTCGCAGTACATAAAAGAATTGTGGGAAGCTGTCGTCAGAGAAAGCGGTGCGGCAAGCATTTCATTCACGGAAATAGCAGGATGGGACACTCCCATATTAGAGGGTGAAAACTTTCCGCACGTTTCACCAGTCCTTTTCAAGCGACTGATTCCACCGACTGACCTCGTTGGCATTGATGACACATGGGTACCGCCTCCAAAAATCAATTTTTCAATATCCGAGTCCGAAATCGGCTTCGAAGCGAACAACGCATCTTTGGTCTCCTTGGATAACTTCGTATCACAGTTCAACACAACTGCAATAGATATACAGACTTATCTTGATAGTGACAGCAACGCAAAGCTGTATATTGCAGGAGCAGTTGCAAAATATGGTGATGACAACGGTTACAATCTCTCTTATCAAAGAGCTGAAAAAATAAAACAACTTCTCACAGATGGCTTTTTTAAAGATGGCAACGGAGAGAAAATATGTATAAATGCAGACAAAATAGCAATAATCGGTCTTGGAGACCGTTTCCCTGACAAGGTAGATGAGTATCCGGATGGTGGGTTCGTTGAAGCTTTGGGTGCACAAAACAGAAAAGTATTCATTTTTGCTGAAATACAAGATGATGACGGCACAAGTTATTATGAAAAACTGAAAAACGCCTACGAAAACGGTGAGCTTAATCCCGAAACAATGAAAGATATAGAAAAAGCCTTTAACTAAATGTATCGCTCATAGATAATTTAATCAGAAATCAAAAATGCTTGTTAGTTTGAAACTAACAGGCATCAGTCTGTCGAAAGAATCACGAAAGAGCTTGACTTTTTCGACAGACTGAACCCTTGCGATAAAGCAGGGGCTTTTCTCTATGTTACTTAAAGCCACTAGAAAAACCTTAGAAGCTCGTACAACTGCTAGTGTACTGACACAATGAAAATTAATCTAAAGAAGGATAGAGAGAGGCGAG